>CAXTPH010000001.1:0-33707 GCA_964245955.1 uncultured Sphingomonadaceae bacterium
ATCATACGCGTACTTGAACCCGGCCGGGGTCGTCACCGATCCGTCAGCGTGGTGGGTGCAGCCCTCCTGATCGCCGCTGAGGTTGAGCGGCTGGAGGACGCCTTCGCAGAACTTCGCCCCTTCCTCGAGGATCGCCTGGACGACGTCGGGGGTGGCATCGGCAAAACCGGGCAGGTTCGAGTATTTCTCAAGGCCGACGACCGCGCTGAGGACGAACTGGGTGTCTTTGACCGGGGCACGATAGGCGGGCATCAGTTATGGGTCTCCGGGCCGGCGAGCTGCTCTTCGACCAGCGCACAAAAGGATTGCAGTTCGTCGATCGTCGCGTCGATGTCGGCTTTTTGTTCGGCGAGCAGCGCGATGCGGTTACGGCACTTCTCGAGCGTGACCCGACGCTGCCGCACCCGCCCGTCGCCGAGGTCGTACAGGTCGATCATCTCGCGGATCTCGGCGAGGCTAAAGCCGACGTTCTTCGCACGCAGGATCCACGCCAGCCGGTTGCGGTCGCGGCGCGAATAGACCCGGTTCTGGCCGTTGCGCGTCGGCGCGATCAGCCCCTGGTCCTCATAGAAGCGGATCGCGCGCGGGGTGACGTTGAAGCCGACGCTGAGCTCGGTGATGGTGAACGTCTCGGCCCCGCACGGCGGCAGCGGCATGGCGACATGGGCGAAGGCGGGCAGCAGTTCACTCGGCATCCTGCGGGTGTAGTTGCCGTTAGCGTCAACTGCAAGATGTCGGCCCCCGAGTTGCGCGCTGCGCCAGCCATCGCGCATAGACTTTCGACCATGCCCACCGACGTTGCCGCTCCAGCACCCCTGCCCGCCCGGATGTCAGATGTGCGGCAGGTTATTCCGGTCTGGTCGTGGGTCGTGCCGATCGCCGCATGGCTGCTGTTCGCGCTAGTCGCGCCAACTGCGGCGGGAGGTTGGGGCATCGTGCCGCTTGGCTTGGTGCTGTTCGCGACGGTGTTCGCCGCGGTCCACCATGCCGAGGTCATCGCCCACCGGATCGGCGAGCCCTTCGGCACGCTCGTCCTTGCGCTGGCGGTGACGGTGATCGAGGTCGCGCTGATCGTCTCGATCATGCTGTCGTCGAAGGGCGCGGAGGCGAGCCTTGCCCGCGACACGGTGTTCGCTGCGGTCATGCTCGCGTGCAACGGCGTGCTCGGCATCTGCCTGCTGGTGGCGGGCATCCGCTTCGGCGAGCCGCTGTTCCGCGCCCGCGCCGCATCGTCGTATCTCGCAGTGCTCGCCGTCCTCGCGACCGCCGCGCTGGTGCTTCCCGAATTCACCCATTCATCGGCGGGGTCGACCTACACCGCGTCGCAGCTGGTCTTCGTCGCGGTCGTCGCGGTGGTCCTCTACGGTGTGTTCCTGTTCGTCCAGACCGTGCGCCACCGCGACTATTTCCTCCCCGTCGGCGCGGGCAACGTCCCGGCCGACGCGCACGCCGAGCCGCCGTCGACCGCTGCCACTGCGATCGCCGCGGTGCTGCTACTGGCGGCGCTCGCGGTCGTCGTCCTCCTCGCCAAGAAGCTGTCCCCCGAACTCGAAGCGGCGATGCGCGCGGCCGATGTCGCCCAGCACACCGCCGCGGTCGGCGTGATCGTCGCCGGGCTCGTCCTGCTGCCCGAAGCGGTGTCGGCAATCCGCGCGGCGCGGATCAACCGGCTGCAGACGAGCGTCAACCTCGCGCTCGGCTCGGCGCTGGCATCGATTGCGCTGACCATTCCTGCGGTCGCCGTGGTGGCGCTATGGACCGGCCAACCCCTTGAACTCGGGCTCGGCGATACCGGGCTGGTGTTTCTCGCGCTGACGTTCGTTGTAACGACGTTGACGCTCGGCAGCGGTCGGGCGACCGTCCTGCAGGGCGCGGTCCATCTCGCGATCCTAGCGCTGTTCCTGTTCCTGGTGGTCGTTCCTTAGACGCGGGCGAGCGACGCATCCGCCGTCACCGCGCGGTAGAAGCACGTTGCTTCCCCGGTGTGACACGCTGGCCCGGCGGGGGTGACGCGGAGCCACACGGCGTCCTGGTCGCAATCGATCCGCAGCTCGACGACCGCCTGCGTGTTCCCCGACGTCGCGCCCTTGTGCCAGACCTCGGCGCGTGACCGGCTCCAGTAATGCGCCTCCCCCGTCGCCAGCGTCGCGGCGAGCGCGGTCGCGTTCATGTGCGCGACCATAAGCACGTCACCGGTCGCGGCGTCGGTTGTTACCGTCTGGATCAGCCCACGCTCGTCCCAGCGCGGGTCGAGAACGGTTCCGGTTTCGCGGGCAGCATCGCTCAAATTCGGACTCCTGTGACAGGTCGGTGACAGCTTTGGGGGCGACACGCGGCGCTTCCGTCCCTATATGCGCCGCAAGCAGCCGCCCTGGGGAGTCCCGATGGACGACTTTACAACCGACCCGTTCGACGGCGACCATCTTCACGAGGAATGCGGGGTGATCGGCGTCTACGGCGCTGAGGGCGCAGCGGCGCTTTGCGCGCTGGGACTGCACGCGCTCCAGCATCGCGGCCAGGAAGCCGCCGGCATCACCAGCTTCGACGGCAAGGACTTCCATACCCACCGCGCGATGGGCCATGTCGCCGGTAATTTCGACTCAGACGAGGTCATTGCCCGCCTCAAGGGGCAGATCGCGATCGGCCACAACCGCTACGCGACGACCGGCGAGACCGCGCTGCGCAACGTCCAGCCGCTGTTCGCCGAGCTTGCCAGCGGCGGGTTCGCCATCTGCCACAACGGCAACATCTCGAACGCGGTCAAGCTGCGCAAGGACCTCGTCCGCCGCGGCTCGATCTTCCAGTCGACCAGCGACACCGAGGTCATCATCCACCTCGTCGCGACGAGCACCTACCGCACCCTCCTCGACAAGTTCATCGATGCGCTGAAGCAGGTCGAGGGCGCATACAGCCTGCTCTGCCTGACCGGCGAGGGCATGATCGCGTGCCGCGACCCGCTCGGCGTTCGCCCGCTGGTGCTCGGACGGCTGAACGACAGCTACATCCTCGCCTCGGAGACCGTTGCGCTCGACGTCGTCGGCGCGACCTTCCTCCGCTCGGTCGAACCCGGCGAGCTGATCGTCATCACCGCGCGCGGGCTGCGTTCGCTGCGCCCGTTCGGCGTCGTCCGGCCGCGCCCGTGCATCTTCGAGCACGTCTATTTCAGCCGCCCCGATTCGGTCGTCGACGGCCGCAGCGTCTACCAGGTGCGCAAGCAAATCGGCGTCGAGCTCGCGCGCGAATCGCCGGTTGAGGCCGACATGGTCGTTCCCGTTCCCGATTCAGGCACCCCCGCCGCGATCGGCTTCGCGCAGGCCGCCGGCATCCCGTTCGAGCTCGGCATCATTCGCTCGCATTATGTCGGGCGGACCTTCATCCAGCCGGGCGACCAGATCCGCAACCTCGGGGTCAAGCTCAAGCACAATGCCAACCGCGCGCTGATCGACGGCAAAAAGATTGTCCTGATCGACGACTCAATCGTCCGCGGCACGACGAGCCTCAAGATCGTCCAGATGCTCCGCGATGCCGGGGCCGAGGAGGTCCATATGCGGATCGCCTCGCCGCCGACGCGGCACAGCTGTTACTACGGCGTCGACACCCCCGAGCGGTCGAAGCTGCTTGCCGCCAACATGGATGTCGAGCGGATGCGCGAATACATCAAGGTCGACAGTCTCGCCTTCCTGTCGATCGACGGACTGTACCGCGCATTGGGCGAGGACATGCGCGACGACGCCGCGCCGCAGCACTGCGACGCGTGCTTCACCGGCGACTACCCCACGCGCCTGACCGACCAGGAAGACATCGAGGTGCCCGACCAGCTGTCGATGCTCGCGGAGCGGATGATCTAAGACTGAAGGCACCATTGTAATTGGCCGTCATCCCCGCGAATGCGGGAACCCATATTCCAGAAGCCGACCGGCGTTGCATTCAGCCGTTCGACCGCCTCCCTCGCCGACCAGCGGCTGGGATTATGGGTCCCCGCCTACGCGGGGATGACGTTTTTGGATTGGACGACCCCATGACCCTCACCGGCAAACTCGCCCTCGTCACCGGCGCGTCGCGCGGCATCGGCGCTGCTACGGCAGAGGCGCTTGCCGCCGCCGGGGCGCACGTCGTCCTGACCGCGCGGACCGAGGCCGGGCTGATCGAGGTCGACGACCGGATCGCCGCGGCGGGCGGCACGGCGACGATCGCGCCGTTCGATCTGAGCGATGGCGACGCGATCGACCGGCTCGCGGCGGCGCTTCACGCGCGCTGGGGCAAGCTCGACCTGCTAATCCTCAACGCCGCCACGCTCGGCACGCTGACCCCGGTGCCGCATATCGATCCGGTCGAGTTTGCGCGCGTCGTCGCGCTCAACCTGACCGCGAACTGGCGGATGATCCGCGCCTTCGATCCGCTGCTCAGGGCGAGCGATGCCGGGCGGCTGGTGACACTGACCTCGTCGGTGGCGACAACCCCGCGCGCATATTGGGGCACCTATGCCGCGACCAAGGCGGCGCTCGACAACCTCGTCCTCACCTATGGCGAGGAGGTCAGGAACACGAGCGCGGTTCGCGTCGCAATCCTCGATCCGGGCGCGACCGCGACGACGATGCGCGCCCGCGCGTTTCCCGGCGAAGATGCGGCGACGCTCAAGGGGCCGGGGGCGGTGGCCGAGACGATCGTCGATCTGCTCACGGCCGATTTCGCCACGGGCAGCCGCCACCGCGCCTGAGCCGAACGGTTAAGCCGCGAGCCTGCCGCGCTTGGCCTTGGTCAGCTTCTTGACGATCATGTCGCGCTTGAGCTTCGACAGATGGTCGAAGAACAGCACGCCCTCGAGGTGATCCATCTCGTGCTGGAGGCACGTCGCCATCAGCCCGTCGAGTTCCTCCTCGTGCGCGACCCCGTCGTAATCGAGCCACTTCACGCGGACCCGCAGCGGGCGCTCGACGTCGCCGTAAAGCTCGGGGACCGACAGGCAGCCTTCGTTGTAGACGCCGATCTCGTCGGATTCCCAGACGATCTCCGGATTGACGAAGCAGCGCGGATCGCGGACCTCGACCTTCTCCTCGCCTTCCTCGACCTCGACCTGGCGCTGCAGGTCGATCACCAGCACCCGCTTCGGCACCCCGACCTGGATCGCCGCGAGGCCGATGCCCGGGGCGTCGTACATCGTCGCGAGCATGTCATCCATCAACGCGCGCAGGGCGTCATCGACCACGGCAACAGGTTCGGACACGACACGAAGGCGCGGGTCGGGAGCTTCAATGATCGGCATTATGGTCATGGAGTTGAGATAAGGTCGGACCAGCGGACGGTCAAGAAACCGGCTTCCGCGCGCGCAGCGCCTGCGCCAGCGTCCCCTCGTCGAGATAGTCGAGCTCGCCGCCGACCGGCATGCCGTGCGCAAGCTGGGTGACGCGCACCGGCAGCGTCGCCAGCCGGTCGGCGATGAAGTGCATCGTCGTCTGTCCTTCGAGCGTGACGTTCATCGCCAGCACGACCTCGTCGATGCCGCCGTCCGCGACCCGCGTCACAAGCGCGTCGATGCTCAGGTCCTCGGGCCGTACCCCGTCGAGCGCCGACAGCCTCCCGCCGAGGACATGGTAGCGCCCCGGAAACAGCCGCGCGCGGTCGAGCGCCCAAAGATCGGCGACCTCTTCCACAACGCACAGGCTGGCGGCGTCGCGGCGCGGGTCGGTGCAGACCGCGCACGGATCCTGCGTATCGACATTGCCGCAGACCGAGCAGGTCGCCAGCCGCGCCTCGACCGTCCGCAGTGCGGCGATCAGCGGGACGAGCGCGGTTTCGCGACGCTTGAGGAGATGCAGCACCGCACGCCGCGCCGACCTCGGCCCCAACCCCGGCAGGCGGGCAAGCGCCTGGGTCAACGCGTCGATTTCGGGAGCGGCCATCGCCATTGATATGGCGGGCGCTGGCGGGTCCGGCAACTCTCGACGCGCCCGCGCGGGTCGTTACGGTAGCATCATGCCGCTCCGCTGCCTCGACCACGCCGGCCAGAGCCTCGATGCAGTCGCAATGGCGCCGTCCGACTGGACCACGCTGACCGTCGTCAACCGGCGCGATCGGCACCTGAGGATGCACTGCTGCGGCGCCCCGGTGGTACTCAAGACCTCGCGGCTCGGCACGCGCTTCTTCGCCCATCACGCGCTCGGCGGCTGCGCCTCGGGCGACGAGTCGCCCGAACATCTCTACCTCAAGGCGCTCGCGATCGCTGCCGCGCGCGCCGCCGGCTGGACCGCCGAAGCCGAGGTGTCGGGAACGACGCCGAGTGGCGCGCCGTGGCGCGCCGATGTGCTGGCGACGCGCGGCCGCCACCGCGTCGCGGTCGAGGTGCAATGGTCGGGCCAGGCCGATGACGAAACTGTGCGGCGGCAGGCACGCTACGCCGCGAGCGGCGTTCGCGCGCTGTGGCTGTTCCGCCGGCCGGGCTTCGCGGTCGATCCCGACGTGCCGGCGGTCCGGGTGCGCGGGACGCTCGCGGCGGGGTTGACGGTGCTCGGTCTGCCGGCGGCGGACTTTCTCGCGGCGGTGTTCGACCGGCGGCTGCGGTTCGGCATCGCCGCCGGAGCGAGTGCCAGCCTGACCGTCGACGGTGCGATCGCGACCTGCTGGGGCAACGACTGCGGCGCGCTGACCCGCGTCGTCACCGGACTCGCCGTCGTCAGTGGCGGATCGTCGTGCCGGGTCGCCCTCGGCGCGCTCGGCACGCATCCGCCCGTCATCGCCGCGCTCTCCCGCCTGCTGCCCGCCGATCCGCTGCGCGGGCGGGTCCGCGTCCGCCGCGCGACCGGTGCCGCCGTCACCGGCTGCTTTCGTTGCGACCGCCCGGTCGAGGCGGCGGCGCGGGCGAGCCGGACGACGTTGGTATCGGTGGCGCTGACCGTCACCCCCGACTGGGCGGCGATGATCGCCGCGCAGCCGGGCTACGCGCCGGTGTGGAGCGTCGTGCCGGTTGCGCCCCGCACCGCCATCCCCTAGCCCGCGCGGATGCGGATCGCCTTCATGGGAACCCCGGCGTTTGCCGTGCCCGCGCTCGACGCGCTCGTCGCGGCGGGGCACGCCGTCGCCGCGGTCTATACCCAGCCGCCGCGCCCGGCGCAGCGCGGCAAGGCGCTAACGCGCTCGCCGGTCCACCTCCGCGCCGAGGCGCTCGGCATCGAGGTCCGGACCCCGGTCAACTTCAGGGACGACGCCGACCGCGCCGCCTTTGCCGCGCTCGACCTCGATGTCGCGGTCGTAGCCGCTTACGGGCTGATCCTGCCGCAGGCGATCCTCGACGCGCCGCGCCGCGGGTGCCTCAACATCCACGCCTCGCTGCTGCCGCGATGGCGCGGAGCCGCGCCGATCCAGCGGGCGATCCTCGCCGGCGACGACGCGACCGGGGTGACAATCATGGGGATGGAGCGCGGGCTCGACACCGGGCCGATGCTGCTCGTCGAGGCGACACCGGTCGGGCGCAAGACCGCGGGCGAGCTGACCACCGAGCTTGCGGTCATCGGCGCACGGCTCGTCGTCGATGCGCTCGCCCGGCTCGATGCGCTGCCCGCGGTCGTTCAGCCCGACGGCGCGACCTATGCCGCCAAGGTCGACAAGGCCGAGGCGCGGCTGGATCTGTCGCGGCCGGCCGTCGAGGTCGAGCGCGCGATCCGGGCGTTCAACCCCTTCCCCGGCGCGTTCGTCGAGATCGCGTCCGAACGCCTCAAGCTGCTCGCCGCCGATGTTGTTGCGGGTGACGGCATGCCGGGCACTGTGCTCGACGACGCACTGACCATCGCCTGCGGCACCGGCGCGATCCGCCCCACCCTCGTCCAGCGCGCGGGCAAGCCGGCGATGGCGGCAGCGGCGCTGCTCAACGGCTGGCCGATCGCCGCCGGCACCCGGCTCGGATGACGCGGTTCCGGCTGACCGTCGAGTATGACGGCGCGCCGTTCATGGGCTGGCAGCGGCAGCACCACGGACCGAGCGTCCAGGGCGCGATCGAAGCGGCGGTCCTCGCGACCACCGGCGTGACCGTCGTCGTCACCGGCTGCGGCCGGACCGACGCCGGGGTTCATGCCGCGGGCCAGGTCGCGCACGTCGACATCGACCGGCCGATCGAGGCGTTCCGGCTGATGGAGGCGGTCAACGCCCATCTGCGTCCCCTGCCCGTCGCCATCGTCGGCTGCGTCGTCGCCGACCCGGGGTTCCACGCGCGCTTCGACTGCATCGGGCGGTCGTACCGTTACCGCATCGTCAATCGCCGTGCGCCGCTGGTTCTCGACCGCGGGCGGGCGTGGCAGGTCGCGGTGCCGCTCGACGCGGCGGCGATGCACGACGCGGCGCAGCTGCTGGTCGGACGGCACGACTTCACCACCTTCCGCTCGGTCCGCTGTCAGGCGCGGTCGCCGGTCAAGACGCTCGACCGGCTCGACGTCGCGCGGGACGGCGCGGTGATCACGGTGGACGCGGCGGCCCGGTCGTTCCTCCATCATCAGGTGCGATCGATGGTCGGCTGCCTCCGCCTCGTCGGCGAGGGCCGCTGGTCGGCGGCGGACCTCGCGACGGCGCTGGCGGCGCGCGACCGGCTGGCGCTCGGCGTCAACGCGCCGCCCGATGGCTTGACCTTTGTTGTCGCGACGTACGCGAAAGTGTCGGCTGGGTTTACAATCGAAAGTTAGTCAAGAATACCGTTCGCGCGATTTCAATTGCTTATAATTTGTCACGTGCTTGGCACGACCCTTGCTGAATAGTTTCCAAACGAGCTGGCGACGTCGGCGCCTTTGGAGACGATCTGTTGCGCCTGCGACCCATACGCGGCCTGGGCCGGAACAACCTGATCTGGCTGATCGGCATCGCGGCGGGCGTCCTCGCTGGGGGGATCGTCGCCTATACGATCGCGAGCGGCAGCCAAGTCACGGCCGCCAGCGCACGTTGACCGCCTAGATCAGGCCGATCTCGCGCAGGCGCTGGCGGAGGTAGGCGTCGGCGGTGATTGGCTCGCCGCCGCCCGACAGCGGCACGATCAGATAGTCCGGCCGGAAGTGCAGGAAGAACGGCGTCGAATAGCGCGCGACCGATGCCCGCTCGGGGGCCGGGTTGACCACGCGGTGCGTCGTCGACGGCAGCGCCCCGCCCGTCAGCCGCTGGAGCATGTCGCCGATGTTGCACACGAGCGTGCCGGCGGGAGCCTCGATGTCGCGCCAGACGCCGTCGCGGTCGAGCAGCTGCAGCCCCGCCTCCTCGGCGCCGAGCAGGAGCGTGATGACGTTGATGTCCTCGTGCGCCCCCGCCCGGACCGCCGCCGGGGTGCCGGTCACCGGCGGGTAGTGGAGCAGCCGCAGGATCGAATTGCCGTCGCGGGTTGGCCCCTCGAAGAAGTCCGCCGCGAGCCCGAGGTGGAGCGCGAGCGCCCGGAGCACCCGCCCGCCGGCCGCATCGAGTGCGGCGAACAGCGCGGCGACCGCGGGGCGGAAGTCGGGCACCTCGTCGGGCCAGACGTTGTCGGGCATCGTCGCGCGCAAGGGACTGCCGGCGGGCAGGTCGCGCCCCATGTGCCAGAATTCCTTGAGGTCGGAGACGCTCGCGCCCTTGGCGACCTCGATGCCGAACGGGGTCAGCCCGCGCTGCCCGCCGCCGCCGGGGATGTGGTAGCGGCGCTTGACCGCCTCGGGCAGCGCGAAGAACGCCTTGGTCGCGGCGAGCGCGCGGTCGATCAGCGTAGCGTCGATGCCGTGGTCGGACACCACCGCGAAGCCGGTCCGCCCGAAGGCGTCACCGAACGCGACTGCCGCCGCCGCCGGGTCCTCGTCGACGAGGGTCAGCGGGATCGGCTTGATGTCGGCCATGGTCTTGGCTGGGGTCACGGCGGTGTTCCTGTCGGGCGGTAGCGGGAGAGGGACTTGAACCCCCGACCCCAGGATTATGATTCCCGTGCTCTAACCAGCTGAGCTACCCCGCCATGGGCCCGACCCCGCCGTCAACGGGAGGCGGCGATATAGTCGCGGTCGCCCCCGCCGGTCAATGCCGGGTGCCGGGGTCCGAAGTTCAAAATATGTTCACACAGACGCCGGTGTTTTTTCATGTCGCCCTCGCTGCGAGACACGCGACAGGGCACCGATGAGAAAGAACGCGTGCCGCCCGGTGGCGACTGGGAAAGGCTAGCCCAGATCGCAGCCTGTAGGACAGCGAATTATGCCGCCGATTGCTGCGACCGGGCGGAGCCGCTACCACCCCGGCGATGTCCGCAGCTTCACCCCCTAAATGGTCGCTCGCAATCCACGGCGGGGCCGGCGGCATGAGCCGTGCCAACCTGCCGCCTGAAGCCGACGCCGCCGCGCGCGCCGCGCTCGCCGCCGCGCTCGACGCCGGGGCGGCGGTGCTGGCCGCCGGCGGTTCGGCGCTCGATGTCGTCGAGGCGGCGGTCGCATACCTCGAGGACGCGCCCGAGTTCAACGCCGGGCGCGGCGCGGTGTTCACCGCCGAAGGCACGGTCGAGCTCGACGCCGCGATCATGGACGGCAGCGATCGCCGCGCCGGAGCGGTGGCGCGCGTCACCCGCACCCGCCACCCCGTTAGCCTCGCGCGGGCGGTGCTGGCGGAGACCCCGCACGTCATGCTCGCCGGCGTCGGCGCCGATGCCTTCGCGCTGACGACGGGGCTCGAGCAGGTCGACCCCGCGTGGTTCCGCACGCCCGAACGCGCGCGCCAGTTCGCCGAGGCCGGCACGACCTTCGACCGGGCGATGAAGTACGGCACCGTCGGCGCGGTCGCCCGCGACACCGCCGGCCACGTCGCCGCCGCGACCTCGACCGGCGGCGTCACCGGCAAGCGCTGGGGCCGGATCGGCGATTCGCCGCTGATCGGCGCGGGGACCTACGCCGACGACCGCGCCGCGGCGGTGTCGGCGACCGGATCGGGCGAGGATTTCATCCGGCTCGGCGTCGCGCACGAAATCTGCGCGCGCGTCCGCCTGCTCGGCGAGGATGTCGGCGATGCGGCGCGTACCGCGATCGCCGAGGTCGGGGCGATCGGCGGCGCGGGTGGGGTGATCGCCATGTCGCCCGGCGGCACCGCGACCTGGGCGTTCAACACCAGCGGCATGTATCGCGGCGCAGTCGCATCCGACGCCCCGCCCAGCGTCGCGATCTACGCCGACGAGGGGTAGACGATGGTCCACGATGTCCTGATCGTCGGCGGCGGCCAGGCCGGGGCGCAGGCGGCGATCTCGCTGCGGCAGGGTGGCTTCGCCGGCTCGGTGACGATCGCCGGCGAGGAGATCGACCCGCCGTACGAACGCCCGCCGCTGAGCAAGGACTATCTCGCCGGCGACAAGACCGCCGACCGCCTCGCGCTGCGCCCGGCGACGTTCTGGCGCGAGCGCAACGTCACCCTCCTCCCCGGCCAGCGCGTCACCGCCGTCGATCCGACCCGGCACTGCGTGACGACCGCGAGCGGCTCGACGATGGGCTATGGCATGCTGATCTGGGCGGCGGGGGGCCATGCCCGCGCGCTGCCGGTCCCCGGCGGGACGCTGCCCGGCGTCCATTCGATCCGCAGCCGCGCCGACGTCGACGCGCTGACCGCCGATCTGGCGAAGACC
The DNA here is from genome assembly GCA_964245955.1 of uncultured Sphingomonadaceae bacterium. Classification (GTDB taxonomy): domain Bacteria; phylum Pseudomonadota; class Alphaproteobacteria; order Sphingomonadales; family Sphingomonadaceae; genus Polymorphobacter_B. Next base: position 11,588 of record CAXTPH010000001.1, read on the forward strand.
GACGACGTCGTCATCGTCGGCGGCGGCTATATCGGGCTAGAGGCCGCCGCCGTCCTGTCGAAGGCGGACAAGCGCGTGACGATCCTCGAGGCGCAGGACCGCGTCCTCGCCCGCGTCGCCGGCGAAGCCGTGTCGCGCTTCTACGAGGCCAAGCATCGCGCGCACGGCGTCGACGTTCGCCTCGGCGTCGGCATCGAGGCGTTTGAAGGCGAGACGCACGTCACCGGCGTGCGGACGACCGGGGGCACGATCCCGGCGGGCGTCGTCATCGTCGGCATCGGCCTCGTCCCCTCGGTCGCGGCGCTCGGCCTCGCCGGCGCGGTCACCCACAACGGCGTCGAGGTCGACGACCTGTGCCGCACCTCGCTGCCCGACATCTTCGCGATCGGCGACTGCGCCCACCACGCCAACGCCTTCGCCGCCGGCGCGGGCATCCGCCTCGAATCGGTGCAGAACGCGATCGACCAGGCGAAGGTCGTCGCCGGGGTCATCCTCGGGACGCCGAGGCCGTATCACGCCGTCCCGTGGTTCTGGTCGAACCAGTACGACCTCAAGCTCCAGACCGTGGGCTTGAGCGGCGGGCACGACGCAACCGTCGTCCGCGGCGATCCGGCGTCGCGCGCGTGGAGCCTCGTCTACCTGCGCGGTGGCCGGGTGATCGCGCTCGACTGCATCAACGCCGCGCGCGACTTCGTCCAGGGCAAGGCGCTCGTCGAGTATGATCATGGGGCGGGGCTTGCCGCCGACCCGGCAATGCTGGCAGACAATACAGTGCCGCTCAAATCGCTGCTAGCCGTGTGACGCGGATCGGCTATGCAGATGATCGTCATCCCCGCGAAGGCGGGGACCCATATTCCAGCGAGGCTCGCCGTGAGGCGACGCCCGTCGGGCAGCCGGGTCAACGCCGGATGGCCTCTGGCAAATGGGTCCCCGCCTTCGCGGGGATGACGGGGTTTGTTGAACCTGCCGCCGCCTAGGAGACCATGCTCGTGTCGATTCCTGCCAGCCTATCGCGCCGCCTGTCGATCCCGGTGATCGGCTCGCCGCTGTTCATCATCTCGAACCCCGACCTCGTCATCGCCCAGTGCAAGGCGGGCGTTATCGGCAGCTTCCCGAGCCTCAATGCCCGGCCGCTGGCGCAGTTCGAGGAATGGCTTATCCGCCTCAACGCCGAGCTCGGCCCCGACGACGCGCCGTACGCGGTCAACCTCATCGTCCACCGCTCGAACGACCGGCTGATGGACGACCTCGCCTTGTGCGTGAAGTACAAGGTGCCGGTGATCATCACCTCGCTCGGCGCGCGGGCCGACGTCAACGAGGCGATCCACAGCTATGGCGGGATCGTCCTCCACGACATCATCAACGACAAGTTCGCGCGCAAGGCGATCGAGAAGGGGGCCGACGGCCTGATCGCGGTCGCCGCCGGCGCGGGCGGCCATGCCGGTACGACTTCGCCGTTCGCGCTGGTGCAGGAGATCCGCGCGTGGTTCGACGGCCCGCTCGCGCTGTCGGGGTCGATCGCCAGCGGCGCGTCGGTGCTCGCCGCGCTCGCGATGGGGGCCGACTTCGCCTATATCGGCTCGGCGTTCATCGCCACCGCCGAGGCCCGCGCCGACGAGCGCTACAAGCAGATGATCGTCGACAGCAACGCCGCCGACATCGTCTATTCGAGCCTGTTCACCGGGGTCCACGGCAACTACCTCAAGCCGTCGATCACGCTGGCCGGCATGGACCCCGACCATTTGCCCGAGGGCGACGTCTCGACGATGGACTTCGGCAGCGGCGCCGCGCCCAAGGCGTGGAAGGAGATCTGGGGCTGCGGCCAGGGGATTGGCGCGATCGACGCGGTACTGCCGGCAGCGGCGTTCATTGCCAAGCTGCGCCGCGAGTACGATAGCGCACGGGGCCGGATCGGCGTCGCGCCGCAGCGAGCCGTCGCCGCCTGACGGGAACCGCGGCGGAGCGGCGTCGTTGCGGGTCGATACAGGAGAGACTTGCATGGAACTGACCATCCCGCTCGAGACCGTCTGCCGCGTCATCCTCCGCGCCAAGGAGTATGAGGCGCTGGTCCCCGACACCGATCCCGACGATGGCTCGAACCCGACCGACGACGGCGCCGCCGACGAGATCGAGGACGACGGCGAGAACCCGACCGAGGAGGAGCTGCGCGCGATCATCGACGACCTCGCCGACGACGAGAAGGCCGAGCTGATTGCCCTCGCGCTCGTCGGGCGCGGGACATACGACGCGAGCGAGTGGGCCGAGGCGATGGACGACGCGACCGAGGAGGTCGACGACGCCGCCGACTTCCTGCTCGATCTGCCGATGCTCGGGGCCTATCTCGACGGCGGGCTCGCGGCGTTCGACCTGTCGTGCGACGGCATGGGGCAGGTCGTCTGACGCGCCGCTTAAGTTGACAGAGTTGGCGTTTTCGGCGGCTCGACGGCGTCGTATCGATCCGCCGCGCACGCAGGGTTAAGTTGACGGAGTTGTCGTTTTCGACCTCGCCGCGCGCGTTGCCCGCGGGGTCGCGTGGTACAGCAGGAGCGCGGTGAGCAAGCCGTTGCTCATGACGGTCCGCTCGCCGACGATCTTGCCCTTGTACTTGACCGGACGCTTCTCGCCCTCGGCCACACGGTCGTGCGCCTCGTCGACGAGGTCGGCCATATATTTATCGAGCGCTGCGTCCCACGCCCGGGCGAAGGCAGCGTTGTGCGGCTGGTCGCGGAACTTGTACGCGCTCGCCCGCGACAGCCCGATCCGCGCGCAGACGTCGCTGACGTTGCCCGACGTCACGAGCTCGGTGATGAAGCGACGCTGCCGCGCCGGGGTCCACCCGGTGCGGCGGCGACGGCGGCGGGGCGGAGGCGTGTCCATCCCCCACGCATAGCCTAATTGGTTCGCAAAGTCAAGATTGAGGGCCAAATCCTACAAAATGTAGGATTAGCGCCGGACCCGCTCGACGTTGATCGACGGCCCGGTCTTCTTCGTCGCCGCTTCGATCTTTGGCTTGACCCCGAGCGCGATCAGCAGTGACGACGAGACGAAGATCGACGAATAGGTGCCGACGACGATGCCGAACAGCATCGCCGCGGTGAAGCCGAAGATGACGTCGGGGCCGAGCAGCAGCATCGCCGTCAGCGCGGTGATCATCGCCAGGCTGGTCATCACGGTCCGCGGCAGCGTCTCGTTGACCGACAGGTCGATGATCGGGCCGATGTCCATCTGCCGGTACTTGCGCAGGTTCTCGCGGATGCGGTCGTCGATCACGACCTTGTCGTTGAGGCTGTAGCCGATGATCGTCAGGATCGCGGCGACGACGTTCAGGTCGAATTCGAGCTGGGTCAGCGCGAAGAAACCGAGCGTCACCGTCACGTCGTGGACCAGCGCGACGACGGTCGACACGCCGAAATGCCATTCGAAGCGGAACCAGGTGAACAGCGCGACCGCCGCCATCGACAACAGCACCGCGAGCGCGCCCTTGCGGATCAGCTCCTGACTGACCTTGCCACTGACCGATTCGGTTCGGCGGAAGCTGACGTTGCCGTACTTGCCGCGGAGATCGGCCTGGACCTTGGCCACGACCTTCTGCACCGCGGCCTGATCGCCCGGCGGCAGCGGCAGGCGGATCAGGATGTTCTTCGGCGAGCCGAACTCCTGCAGCGAGACATCGCCGACGCCAAGGCCGCGAACCTCGCCGCGCAGTGTGTCGAGCGGCGGCGCCTTCGGGAAAGCGACCTCCATCGTCAACCCGCCGACGAAGTCGACGCCGAGGTTGAGCCCGCGCGTCGCCAGCAGCCCGATCGAGCCGAGCGTCAGCAGCAGCGTCAGCGCGAACGCGAGGTAGCGCAGCTTGACGAAGCCGATGTTGGTATTGTCGGGGACGATCTTCAGCGGCATGGCGGGACCTTCATATCGTCAGCGCCTTCGGGCGGGCGCTCGTCAGCCAGCGCGAGGCGAGGAGGCGGACGACGGTGACGGCGGTGAAGACGCTCGTCGCGATGCCGATCGACAGGACGACGGCGAAGCCCTTGACCGGGCCGGTGCCGAACAGGAACATGATCGCCGCGACGATGATGTTGAGCGAGTTCGCGTCCCAGATCGTTCGCGTCGCGTCGCGGAAGCCGACCTCGACGCTGGCGATCACCCCCCGCCCCTTGCGCTGCTCCTCGCGGATGCGCTCGTTGATCAGGACGTTGGCGTCGACCGCCGCGCCGATGGTGAGGACGAGCCCGGCGATTCCCGGCAGCGTCAGCGTCGCGCCGACGACCGACATGACGCCGATGATCATGAACATGTTGAGGATCAGCGCGATCACCGAATAGACCCCGAACCGCCCGTAGGTGACGATCATCAGCAGCGCGACGGCGATGACCGCGGTGCCGGCCGCAAGGCTGCCGGCGCGGATCGAGTCGGCGCCGAGGTCGGGGCCGACGGTGCGTTCCTCGACCACCTTCAATTCGACCGGCAGCTTGCCCGAGCGCAGCCGGATGGCGAACTGGTTGGCGCTGGCGGTCGTATAGCTGCCGGTGATGATGCCCGACCCGCCGAGGATCGGACCGTTGATGTTCGGTGCGGAGATGACCTTGTTGTCGAGGATGATCGCGAACGGCTTGCCGACGTTCTCCTGCGTCGCCTTGGCGAAGCGGCGTCCGCCGGTCGCGTCGAAGCGGAAGGTGACCGCGGGCGAGCCGTTGTCGTCCTGCCCGACCTGGCTGTCGACGAGCTGGTCGCCGGTGATCATCGCCCGGCGCTTGACCGCGACAGTACCGGGGCGGTCGGCGTAAGGCAGGATCTGGCTGCCGGCCGGGGCGTGGCCGGCAGCGACCTCTGCCGGGTCGGCCTCGGTGTCGACGAGCTTGAATTCGAGCTTCGCGGTCTTGCCGATCAGCGCCTTGAGCGCACTCGGGTCCTGCAGGCCGGGGACCTGGACGACTATGCGGTTGTCGCCCTGGCGGACGATCGTCGGCTCGCGCGTGCCGAGTTCGTCGATCCGGCGGCGGATGACCTCGACCTCCTGGTCCATCGCGCTGTTGGTCGCCGCGACGATGCCGGCGTCGGTCGGGGTCATCGTCACCCGGTTGCCGTCGACGACCGCGACCTCGACATCGCGCTGCCCGGTCAGGTTGCCGACCGGCCGGGTCACCTTGCGCAGCGTCTCGACCGCGCGGTCGAGCGCCGTCGGGTCGGTCACCACCAGGGTCACCGCGGTGCCGGTGATGCCGAGGTCGCGATACTTCACCGCGCCGCCGTCGGCCCCGGCGAGTTCGGTCCGCGCGGTTTCCTCGAGGCCGTCGAGCTTCTGCTTGCGGACGTCGTCGATCGCCGCCTCGAGCATCATGTAGCTGCCGCCGCGCAGGTCGAGGCCGAGGTTGAGCGTCCCCGTCGGCACGAACGACGGCTGCGACTTGAGCGTCGATGCGGGGACGAAATTGGGCAGCGCGAAGATCACGCCGAGGACGAGCGTGGCGAGAATCGTCCACACTTTCCAGTTCGGAAAGCCGAGCACCGCGGTCTAGCCCTTGGCGTCGTTGGCGGCGGCGGGGAGCGGCTTGGTCCGCACCTCGGACAGCGTGCCCTTGACGACGCGCAGTTTGACCCCGGTGGCGACCTCGACCTCGAGCTCGGCGTCGGCGACCTTGGTCACGCGCCCGATCAGCCCGCCGCCGGTGACGACCTCGTCGCCGCGCTTGACCGCGTCGATCGACGCGCGATGCGCCTTGGCGCGCAGCTGCTGCGGGCGGATCATCAGAAAGTAGAAGATCGCGAAAATCGCCACGTACGGCAGGAACAGCAAGAGGCTTCCCTGAAGGCCGCCGGGGGCCGCTGCCGCCTGGGCATAGGCCGGGGATGAGAACATGCGTTTCGCTTCCGTGGGACGGGGATTTGTGCGGCTCTATAGCGGAAGCACGGGGGGGTGCAAATGGAGGCGGTTCGCTGCCAAGACACCATTATCCCGGCTTTCGCGGCGCTGACGGTGGTGATAGCCCCGACGCGATGACCGATCACCTCCTGTCCCGCATCGCCGACGCGCTCGACCGCATGGCCCCACCGCGTCCCGCCGCTGCCGACCCCGCGCACGGCGAGGCCTTCGTCGTCGAGGACGGGCAGCTGCGCGTGGTTGCCCCGCCGCCGGCGCAGCCGCTCGCGCGCTTCGCGGGCGTCGACACCCAGCGCGACGCGCTGCTGGCGAACACCCGCCGCCACGCCGCGGGAGCCGCCGCGCACGACGTCCTGCTGTGGGGCGCGCGCGGGATGGGCAAGTCGTCGCTCGTCCGCGCGGTCCATGCGGCGACGCCGGGCCTCGCGCTGATCCAGGTCGCGCGCGACGACCTGAGCGGATTGCCCGGGCTGTTCCGCGCGCTGGGCGCGACCGCCCGCCGCTTCCTCGTCTATGCCGACGACGTCTCGTTCGAAGCCGACGAGCGCCAGTACAAGGCGCTGCGCTCGATCCTCGACGGCGGCATCGAGGCGCGGCCCGACAACGTCCGGCTGGTCGTCACCTCGAACCGGCGGCATCTGGTGGCGCGCGAGCACGCCGACACCGAGGCGGCGAGCGCGATCAACGCCCGCGACGTGCTCGACGACCGGCTCGCGCTCGCCGACCGCTTCGGGCTGAGCCTCGGCTTCCACAATTGCGACCAGGCGACGTATCTCGCGATCGTCGCCGGCTATGCCGCCGCGCACGGCCTCGCCTGCACCGACGCGCAGGCGCTCGAATGGGCGGCGGGGCGCGGGCACCGCTCGGGGCGCGTCGCGTGGCAGTTCGTCATCGAGCTCGCCGGGCGGCAAAACCGCGCTATCGTCCCGCAATGAACGCCGCTATCGCTCGCGCATGACGCTCACGAGCCGCACCTTCCAGCGCCTTGTCTTCGCCGCGATGGGGCTGGGCGTGCTGCTGCTGCTGCTCGCCGGCTGGGCGCTGGTGTCGGCGACCAACGAGGACCATTACCGTCGCGGCCTCGTCACCCACACCTATGAGGTCGAACGCGCGCTCGACACCTTCACCATCCTCACCGAACAGCTCGAGACCGCGCGGCGCGGCTATCTCCTCTGGCACCGCGAGAATGCGCTGGTGAACTATAAGAAGACCACGTCGCAGATCCCGAGCCAGCTCGACTATCTCGCCCGCCTCACCCGCGACAACGCTTCGCAGCAGGCCCGCCTGATCGGGCTGCGCAGCGAGGCCGAGGCGCACCGCGCATCGGCGCGGCAGACGATCGAGCGGCTGCAAAGCACCAATCCCGCGGTACGGGCGATGGCCGATTTTTCGGTCGACGCGAGCTTCAGCTCGATGCGCGAACTGCGCGACCGGACGCTGGCGATGAAGGCGGAGGAACGCCGCCTGCTCAGCCTCCGGCTCGCCGACGAGGACCGCGCCACGACCGAACTCAACTATGCCCTCGCCGCGCTCGGGGTCCTGATCGCCGGGTTGATGGGCGGGACGTTGTGGGTCGTGCTGCGCTACACCAGCGACCTCAACCGCGCACAGGAGTCGCTGCGCGCGCTCAACACCGGTCTCGAGGGGGCCGTCGCCGCGCGCACGACCGAGCTCAGCCGCGCCAACGGCGAAATCCAGCGCTTCGCCTATATCGTCAGCCACGACCTGCGCTCGCCCCTGGTCAACGTCATGGGCTTCACCGCCGAACTCGAGGCGGCGATCGGTCCGCTGACCGCGCTCGCCGACCGGGTCGACGCGGATGCCCCGGCGCTGATGGACAAGCAGGCGCGCGAGGCGCTGGCCGACCTGCCCGAGGCGATCGGCTTCATCCGCACCTCGACGAGCAAGATGGACCGGCTGATCAATGCCATCCTGCGGCTGTCGCGCGAAGGCCGGCGGACGCTGGCCCCGGCGCCGGTCGACCTCGTCGCGCTCGCCGGCTCGATCCGCGACAGCCTGCAGTTCCGGCTCGGCGAACTCGGGGCCGAAATCATGGTCGAGGCGCCGATGCCGCCGATCGTCAGCGACCGCCTCGCGCTCGAACAGATCCTGTCGAACCTGATCGAGAACGCGACCAAGTACCTCCAGCCCGACCGCCCCGGGCGGATCGTGGTCCGCGCGCGACACGAGGGCGACACGGTCGCCGGGCGGGTGATCATCGACGTCGCCGACAACGGCCGGGGGATCGCGCCGGCCGATCACGAACGCATCTTCGAGCTGTTTCGCCGTTCGGGCGTGCAGGACCAGCCCGGCGAGGGACTCGGCCTTGCCCACGTCCGCGCGCTATCGTATCGACTCGGCGGCGTGGTCACCTGTATTTCCGAGCTTGGTGAAGGGGCGACGTTTCGACTATCGCTGCCCGATGTCCTGAAGCCCGAACCGCGCGAGGGGGTCGCCGCATGAGCGAACATAGCGTCAACATCATCATGGTCGAGGATGACGAAGGTCATGCCCGGCTGATCGAGAAGAACATTCGCCGCGCCGGCATCGCCAACGGCATCCGTCATTTCGTCAACGGCACCGCCGCGCTCGACTATCTGTTCAACGCCCCCGACGGTCCGCGGAAGAACGGCCCGGCGCTGATCCTGCTCGATCTCAACCTGCCCGACATGAGCGGCATCGACGTCCTCGGCAAGATCAAGAGCGACGAGCGGCTCAAGCGGACGCCGGTGGTGGTGTTGACGACGACCGACGACAAGCAGGAAATCCAGCGCTGCTACGACCTCGGCGCGAACGTCTACATTACCAAGCCGGTCAATTACGAGAACTTCGCCCGCGCGATCCAGCAGCTCGGGCTGTTCCTGTCGGTCATCCAGGTGCCCGAGGTCGGCAACGAGTGAGCGAACAGCCCCGCGTCCTGTATATCGACGACGACGAAGGTCTGTGCCGCCTCGTCACGCGCGCGCTCGGCCGGCGCGGCTATGACGTGACCTTCAGCACCGACGGCGAGAAGGGCCACGCCGTCGCGCGCGACGGACATTTCGACCTGATCGCGGTCGATCACTACATGCCGACCTTTGACGGCATCCGCACGCTCGAGGCGCTCAAGACGCTGCCGGTCGTGCCGCCGATCATCTACGTCACCGGGTCGGAGGAGAGCCGGATCGCGGTCGCCGCGCTCAAGGCGGGCGCGATCGACTATGTCGTCAAGACCGTCGGCGACGACTTCTTCGACCTGCTGACCAACGCGTTCGACACCGCGCTCAACGCGGTCGCGCTCAAGGCGCAGAAGGCCGAGGCCGAAAACGCACTGCGGGCGTCGAACGCGCGGCTCGAGGCGCTGCTCCACGAGGTCAACCACCGCGTCGCCAACTCGCTCCAGCTCGTCTCGGCGTTCATCCACATGCAGGCGCGCGCGCTGTCCGACCCCGCCGCCAAGGCCGCGCTCGCCGACACGCAGGCGCGGATCACCGCGATCGCGCAGGTCCACAAGCGGCTCTACACCTCCGACGACGTCGCGGGCGTGGCGATGGACGACTATCTCGCCGCGCTCGTCGCCGAGCTCGAGGCGACGTGGTCGACGCCGTCGTCGCCGCGCGCATTACGCCTCCTCGCCGACCCGATCCGCCTCGCCACCGACCGCGCGGTGTCGCTCGGGGTGATCGTCAACGAGCTCGTCAGCAACGCGTGCAAATACGCCTATCCGGCAGGTTCAGCGGGTGAAATCCGCATCCAGCTCGCGCGCGACGGCGACAGCGAATTCGTCCTCAAGGTCGAGGACGACGGCGCCGGCCTGCCCGAATCGATGGCGCCGAAGGGCACCGGCGTCGGCACCAAGCTGATCGGCGCGATGGCGGCGAGCCTCGGGTCGTCGCTGGTCTACGACAGCGCCTATACCGGGGTCCGCGCGACGCTGCGCGCGGCGGTTTAGAGCGACCGCGCCGGCGGTATCGCTGGGTCGGGCGGCGCTGAACCCGTAGCAAAGCTGTCGCTTGGGGAGTTTAGGGTGCACTGCACCACGAACGGAGTTCCACCGATGCGCCTGCCCCTGATCGCCCCCGCCGACCTGACCGCCGAGCAGAAGCCGCTTTACGACGACATGCGCACGGGCATCGCCAGCAACTTCAACGCGTTCAAGGTCGAGCGCGACGACGGCGCGCTGATGGGGCCGTGGAACCCATGGCTCCACGAACCGGCGATCGGCAAGGCGATCTGGGACCTGACGCTGGCGATGACGGCGCAGGCGGTGCTGCCCGACAACGTCCGCCAAATCGTCATCCTCGTCGTCGGCGCGCGGTTCGATGCGGCGTACGAGCTCTACGCGCACATCGCCGTCGCCGAGAAGGAAGGGATGTCGGCCGAGCGCCTCGCGACGATCACCGCCGACCTCAAGCCGGTCGACCTGTCGGCGGACGAAAGCATCGCCTTCGACCTCGCCTTCGCGCTGGTTCGCGGTGGCGTCCTCCCCGAGCCGATCTACGCGCTGGCGCGTCGGACCTTCGGCCAGCACGCGCTCAACGAGATGATCTACCTCGTCGGCCTCTACAGCCTCGTCTCGACGACGCTCAACGGCTTCAACGTGCCGGTGCCCGAGCGTGAATAAGACGACCGCGCCCTGCGACACGGCGCGGCCGAACGGCACGCCGTTCGAAAGCGTCGCGCTGCTGCTCCAGGGCGGCGGCGCGCTCGGGGCGTATCAGGCGGGGGTGTACGAGGCGCTGATCGAGCACGGCATCCGCCCGACCTGGGTCGCCGGCATCTCGATCGGCGCGATCAACTCGGCGATCATCGCGGGGAACGACGCCGACTGCATCGCCAAGCTGCGCGGTTTCTGGGAGCTGGTCAGCGACGCGGGCGACGGCGGCTGGAGCAACTTCTGGTCGGGGCTGCTGACCGGCGACGCCGCGCGCGGCTGGATCAACCAGCTCGCGGCGGGGCAGATCATGACGGCCGGCGTGCCCGGCTTCTTCACCCCGCGCCTGCCCCCGCCGTATCTCGCCCCGAACGGATCGGCGGCGGCGACGAGCTGGTACGATACCGCGGCGCTCAAGGCGTCGCTCGAACGCTTCGTCGACTTCGACCGGATCAACGCCAAGGCGACCCGCTTCTCGGTCGGCGCGGTCAACGTCCGCACCGGCAACTTCGCCTATTTCGACAACGCGACCGACACGATCCGACCCGAACATATCATGGCATCGGGCGCGCTGCCCCCGGCGTTTCCCGCGGTCGAGATCGACGGCGAGTTCTATTGGGACGGCGGCATGGTGTCGAACACCCCGCTCGACTGGGTGCTGTCGTCGCGCTCCGACCTCGACACCCTCGTCCTCCAGGTCGACCTGTGGAGCGCGCGCGGCGACCTGCCGCGCGACCTGAGCGAAGTCACGGTCCGGATGAAGGAAGTCCAGTATTCGAGCCGGACGCGCGCCGCGACCGACGCCTTCCGCAAGACGCAGAAGCTGCGCGCGGTGTTCAACGACCTGTTGAAAAAGCTGCCGCCCGAGCTGGCGGCGTCCGACGAGGCGAAGATCCTCGCCGACGCGTCGGACCCGTCGGTATTCAACATCGTCCAGCTGATCTACCGCTCGCCGACGTACGAGGGGCAGTCGAAGGACTATGAATTCTCGCGGCGGACGATGGAGGAGCATTGGGCGGCGGGCTACCGTGACGCCCGCACGACGCTCGCCCACCCCGAGATCCTCCGCCTGCCCGCCGCCGCGCACGGCGTCGACGTCTACGATTTCACCAGCAAGGATTGATCGCCATGAACCTCAACGGCAAGGTCGCCGTCGTCACCGGCGCCGCGAGCGGCATCGGCAAGGACATCGCCAAGGTCTATCTCGCGGCGGGCGCCAAGGTCGCGATCGCCGACCTCAACATCGACGCCGCCAACGCCACCGCGCTCGAGTTCGACCCCTCGGGCGAGAACGCGATCGGCGTGGCGATGGACGTGACGCAGGAGGACCAGGTCGACGCCGGCATCGAAGCCGTCGTCGCCAAGTTCGGCGGGATCGACATCCTCGTGTCGAACGCCGGCATCCAGATCGTCGCGCCGATCGTCGACTATAAGTTCGCCGACTGGAAGAAGATGCTCGCGATCCACCTCGACGGCGCGTTTTTGACGACCAAGGCGTGCCTCAAGCACATGGTCGCGCAGGGGCGCGGCGGCAGCGTGATCTACATGGGGTCGGTGCACTCGAAGGAGGCGTCGAAGCTCAAGTCGGCGTATGTCGCGGCGAAGCACGGGCTGATCGGCCTCGCCAAGGTCGTCGCCAAGGAAGGCGCCGAACACAAGGTCCGCGCCAATGTCATCTGCCCCGGCTTCGTCCGCACCCCGCTCGTCGAGAAGCAGATCCCCGAACAGGCGAAGGCCCTCGGCATTTCCGAGGACGACGTCGTCAAGAAGGTCATGCTGGTCGAGACCGTTGACGGCGAATTCACCACCGTCGACGACGTCGCCCAGACCGCGCTGTTCCTCGCCGCCTTCCCGTCGAACGCGCTGACCGGGCAGAGCATCGTCGTCAGCCACGGCTGGTTCATGCAGTGAACGATCGCCTGCCGGCGACGTCGGCGCGCCGGGTCCTGCTCGCCAGCCTCGTCGGCACCACCGTCGAATTCTACGACTTCTACATCTACGCTACCGCCGCGAGCCTCGTCTTCGGACCCCTGTTCTTCCCGGCGTCGTCGCCGTCGGCGCAGCTGCTCGCCGCTTATGCGAGCTTCGGGCTGGCGTTCGTCGCGCGTCCGGTCGGTGCGGCGATCTTCGGGCATTACGGCGACCGGATCGGGCGCAAGTCGACGCTCGTCGCCTCGCTGCTGCTGATGGGCGGATCGACGACCGCGATCGCCTTCCTGCCGACCTATGCGACGATCGGCTGGGCCGCCCCGGCCTTGCTCTGCCTGCTGCGCGTCGGCCAGGGCCTCGGCCTCGGCGGCGAGTGGGGCGGCGCGGCGCTGCTTGCGGTCGAAAACGCGCCGCCGGGGTGGCGCGGGCGGTTCGGCATGGTGCCGCAGCTCGGCGCGCCGCTCGGCTTCTTCATCGCCAACGGGCTATTCCTGCTGCTTGGCCTCGCGCTGACCCCGGCACAGTTCCACGATTGGGGCTGGCGGTTGCCGTTCCTCGCCAGCGCCGCGCTCGTCGCCGTCGGCCTGTGGGTGCGGCTCAAGCTGACCGAGACCCCCGCCTTCGCCGCGGTCATCGCCCGCGGCGTGCCGACCGAGACGCCGTTCGGCGTCATGCTCCGCCGCCATCTGGCGCCGACAATCGCCGGGACCTTCGGCGTCGTCGCCTGCTTCGTCGTCTATTATCTCGCGACCGCCTTCGCGCTCGGGTACGGCACGACGACGCTCGGCTATGCGCGGACGATTTTTCTCGAGCTGCAATTGGCGGCGATCGGCTTCATGGCGATCGGGATCGTCGTCGCCGGTACCCTGTCGGACCGGTTCAGCCCGCGCGCGGTGCTGATCGGCGGCTGCACCGGCGCGGTCGGCGTCGGGCTGCTGCTGGCACCGCTGCTCGGAAGCGGCTCGCCGCAGCTCGTCTTTGTCTTTCTCGCGCTTGCGCTGTTGGCGATGGGCTTCGTCTACGGCCCGCTCGGCGCGTGGCTGCCCGGCCTGTTCCCGGCCGACGTGCGCTACACCGGCGCGTCGATGGCGTTCAACATCGGTGGTGTCCTCGGCGGTGCGCTGACTCCGTTCGCCGCCCAGGCGATGGCCGATCGCGGCGGGCTCGGCGCGGTCGGCCTGTACCTCGTCGCGGCGGCAGCGATCAGCCTCGTGGCAATCGTCGCCCTGCGTTCCCCTGCGGCGCGGCAACGATAGAAAGTGGTGCGCCCGGCTGGGTTCGAACCAGCGACCTCAGGATTAGAAGTCGCAAGTCCGCTCGTGTCATATGGGCCATGGTAATCATGCAGCAACAATTTCAGCGGTTTGGGATATTTTGTGTCCCTTCTTTGTCTCATGTTGAATCATACAGCCTCTTGACCCGTGCCACAGGCGTGCCACAGCTTTCCTCCAGACGACCTCGAGACTGGGATCCTATTAGATGGCGACTGTGAAGTTAACCGATACGTACATTAAGGCCCTACCGACCCCGGAAAAGCGCACTCAAATCAGTGACGGGCGCGCGCCCAACCTTGTCCTCATACTCTTCCCTTCAGGAGCTCGTGTCTGGTACTGGCGCGGTCGGATTGAGGGATCGATCGCGTCGATCAAACTTGGCCCCTACCCCGATCACTCTCTTATCGAAGCCCGGGCCTGGGCGGCCGAGCAACGCAAGCTTCGCGCGGTGGGAGAAAACCCGGCGGCGAAGCTCAAGGCCGCGCGCGCGAAGAAAGTCGCCGAGCTCGTCGATCAAGCGCGAACCGTCGACGCCATCTGGGCGATCTATTTCGATCGGCATGTCTCGAAGCTTAAGGACGCAAACAACCAACGCGCCAAGTACGTAAATGAGCTGAAGCCCATTATCGGGCGTCGTCCGATATCTTCCATAACCTATGACGAACTCGTCGACATCGTTTTGGCCAAGGGGGCACGATATCCGATCGCGGCAAATAGACTTCACGCACTGATTTCAGCGTTTTTGCGATGGGCCCGGACACAAGGAAAACTTGAAAGCGGTCTAACGCAGAACGTGTATCTCGAAGCACAAAAGCCGTTTCGTGAGGGATCACGGGAACGCTACCTCTCGGACGAAGAAATCGTGTGGCTCTATCGCGCGCTCGATCTCGAAACGCAGCAAGTGCGGTCGATGTACCGCCTCCTCCTCCTTACGGGAACCCGCCGGTCCGAAGTCGCAAGAATGGAGCGTCGCGAGATCGACTTGGCGGCGAAACTCTGGACGATTCCAGGCGCTCGGACCAAGAACGGCATCGAACATCTCGTCCCCCTATCGACAGAGGCGAAGCTTGAGATCGATATCTTGATGCGGGCGACGAACGACCATCGCTGGCTATTCCCATCGATGGCGCGAATCGATCACGACGAGGAGGGCGATGAGGAAAAGGGAGTCGAAAACCCCATGTCGGGCTTCTCCCGGTTTCAGCGGCGCATTCGCCGAAACATGAGCAAGCTTGCGCTAGTCGATTACCCGCGCGCCGATCCAAAGACTGTGATACCGAATTGGGTTGTGCATGATCTCAGACGGACCGCGGCAACGGTGATGGGGCAGGAACGCCTCGGTGGACGCGCCGAACATATCGAAGCCGCGATAAACCACATCTCAGGGACCAAGAAGGGTGTTGCGGGGCGCTACAACCGCAACGACTACCTCGCCGAGAAACGCGAGTTGCTCCTCCGCTATGGAGCGCTGATCACCACAATCACGCGGCGACTGTGGCCATCCACGCTTTGATCTCGGCCTCGACGAAGGCGATCCGCTGCGGTCCGAGGCGCCGCGCTTGGGGGAACTGCCCCGAGGCGCGGTAGCGGTTGAGGGTGGCGCGCGACAGGGTGGTAAGTTCTGACACTTGGCGGACGGTCAAGAAACGGTCGGGGTCGGCGATTCGGGAGGTCGGGGTCGGCATTCGTCTCGTCCTTTCCCCAGTTTATGCCCGATCGCGGATAGCGAAGTAACTATTTAGATTGGCCTCTTAATCCCGAGAATTTTTTCCACTTTGGTTATCGGCCCGAAGTCGCGTGCGCCGCGGGTGCACTGGCCCCGACAAGCCTGACGAAGTCATCAAACGCCGGCGCGTCATAGCCCGGTGTCTGCCGATGGTAACAGCGACAGTCGAACCAGAACCGGTCGAGGTCGGTCCGGGTCGCCTCGAGAGCGGTGACAAGCGCCTCGCCGATCGCGCGATCGCTCACCGGATCATGCGGCGCGACGCCCAGCCGCGAGAGCAGGGCCGTCGTCAACGCGGTCGCGTATCAACGCGAAACGTGGAGATGCCGCTAGCATCAACCGTAAGCAGACGCAGGGCTGTATCGCGAGGAAGGCTTGACGGCGCGACGTCGGGGAGGGACGACGGCGTGCCGTAGGCGCGCGGGCACTGGCTCCCGTGCTGGCCTTACACAACCAGCGGTGGAGCCTCGACTTCGTCCACATCCAGTTCGCCAACGGGCGGAGCTTTTGCGTGCTGAACTTCGTCCGTGACGTGACGTGCGAGTGTCTGGCGGCGGTGCTCGATACCTCAATCTCGTGCCGGCGAGTGGTTCGCGAGCTGGGTGATCTGATCGTTAGGTGCGGCGCACCCGGGCTAATCGTCACCGACAACGGAACCGAACCGACATCGAACGCGGTGCTGGCCGGGTGTGGCGTTGTCGGTGTTGAGTAGTAGAACATCGCGCCGGGCGGCCACGCAGAAGGGGTTCGTTAAAAGCTTCAACGGTCGCATGCTTGACGAGCTTTTCAACGAGACGCTGTTTTCACGTTCGGCCAGGCCAAGGCGATTCTTGCCCGCTGGGATCGAGGATTATCACTCCGAACGGTCGCGGTCGTCGCTGGGTTACGCCACCCCGGCGGCATTCGCCGACGGCCTCCAAAAGGCAACGGGCGGGGTTAACGCCGTCCGTTGCTTCGCCGGGGCTCATGCGCGAGACCACCAACCGGTCTCTGATTGCCGCCGGATGAAAAGCGGGGATCCCGTCAACGGGTCTTTGGAGGGGCGGGTGATCTCCGCGCTCCAGCATCAGTAAACTGTCGAGAGCTCGGTTACCCAACTTCAGTAGCCCTCCTCGGCTAATCGGTTGCGAAGAGCGGTCTGGTCGAGCCTTTTGAATTTCGGGATGTCAAGAATGCATCCGAGGAAAAGCTCCAACTGGTCGCCGGTAAACGCGGCGACGGCATCTCGACCGCTTGGAGCGGCGACCACAAAAATCGGCATGATGCGACCGAGCCGCACCTTCGAGATCAACGCGTCTGGATCGATCTTGCGAAAGATGTCCTCGGCAGCCTCGTTATGTTCGGCGGCCCAGTCCTCGACCCACTTTCTCGACCGCTCCTCCGAAATCTCGATGTCCTCGTCGACGAACCGATGAGCGACTTCTGGAGCGCGACGGAATACAACCGTCCCCTTCTGTCCGTACATTTGCGCCCAAGAGTGGCGGAATACATCGGCCACGTGATCGTCGAGGCGCGATTGTGATTGCACGATTAACTTGTCGCCCTCTTTTTCGAGCCGCTCGACCGGTCCGGTGAAGAGCAGCGCATTCTCGCCCATTCTGGCGAGCGCTATGACAAGAACAGACTTCATTTCCTGGTCGCTAAAGTCCTTATCGCGGCCCTGATCGCCGCGGCAGGGAATCGCTTTGAGCCGGCGGCGGATATTTGGATAATTCTTCACTTCGCACCTGCCTTTGCCGCGGCGCGACGCACACGTTGGGCGGCAGCCTTGAGCTCGCGCGACTTCGCTTGAGCAACGGCGACCTCCTCCGGTGATCTGGGTTTTGGGCCGGGTTTGCCGCGCGGCATCTCGGGGTCCGGCACGTAAACGACCTCGTCGATCTTACACATAGTGACGTGGACCCACGGTGCCTTTCGGTCGACGTAATGCACGATCGCCCAAGCTTGGACCCGGTCAAACACCCAGATTGTGATCGGCGCCGTTGAGCTCGGCTCACGAAAGCTCGTGCGCGCGGCAAATTGAATCATGGTTTCAAGTTCTTGCGTCCGGATTACCGTTTCGTCGTCGGTCGACAAACCGTCATAGATCGTCGACTCCCATGTTGCTGGCTTCGAGGAATAAAACATCGCCGCAGCGTTGAACTTCGAATATGCGTTGGTACCTGCCTGCTTGGGGGGCAATTCCTGACCAGGCATGGCAGCGAGGCAACCGCGATAGCGCTTGTTGCACATCCAGATCATTGGCTCGTTGGTGTTCGCCCGGATGTATTCGGCGATTTCGGTGATGAACCGGCCGACCGCAGGACGAGAGAGATGTTTCCTCGAAGCTCGAATGTCCGAGAAGTACCGCACTTCCATCGTCCGGGGTGCGAAAACCCGAGCAGCGTGCGTCGAGCGATCCTCCCAAACGACATCGGGATGGAGGTGACGCCAGACCGAGTATGTCTTCAACTTCTTGAAATCGTTAGCGAGGACAGTGACGGTCTCAAATGCTTCGAGGTTTTCGAGACCCCATACAGACCACCAACTCCACTGCGTGCCCGGGACACTTGCCAGTGACCAATCCCCGATGTTGCAGGTTACGGTCTGGGGACCAGTGACCCTGCTGTGGAATTTCCGGAAATCGCGGAGTAGGTCGTCGTTCGCGACACGTCCGGGCGTGATGCGCTCGTCGGCGAGGCCCACGATCCATGCATTCTCGCCAGACGGCCGTAAGAAATATGCCGAGAGGAAAAACGCCGTTGTTGCCTCGGTCCTGACGGAATGAATCTCGGTTACGGCAATATCCTCGTCGATCACTACGTGCCATCCTCGGAAGCGGGAGAGATTAGCGAGTTTGAGCCCCTCGTGCGTGATCAAAATAATGACATGCTCGGCTTCGAGATACATATCGACCAAAGCTTCAATATCTTCCCTAACGTTTGCGCTCCCGGTGTGATCGAAAGAGCCGTCCGGCATTTGAGCGAAGAAGATTGACCGAATGATGGGAGTTGTGTTCGATGCCTCCGCCATGCGCTTCAGCGCCTTTATCTGCTCAGGCATGACATCCCGGCGATCGTGAGCAAAAATGAATTTACGTGGTGACGATATGGCGCGACGTTGCGCCGAATAAGTCTTGCCGTCGCCGCAGCCCGCGTCGTAGATTTGATACTTCATGATTATACCTCGAAACAAAAATGACCTGCTGAGCGTGCCCTCTCGGCGGATCACAACTGTTTCGAGACAGTAAGAGTTGTTTACGCGGAAACTCGATTCCGCACAACCCTATTTACTGCCAGAGATCAAAACCTGGTCACCGACAGTCGGGCACGACCGTCATCTGTATTAAGTATAGATGCCCGAAATCCCGGATTGCTATATAAATCGACGAATTTTGGGCCACGGTCCGAGAACCGCCGGATCACCGAAGTTTGAGGTTTATCGCCGATTTGGTTTGTAATTGAGGCGGATAATTGGAGGATTCTTATACACAGTCTTCATGCATCATTTGGCTCTTGACCATGAAGGCGGAGATGGTTCTGAGCCTGCGCGGCCTGAGGCATTTTTACCCCCAATCATGGAAAACGAGTTGGGTGAGCGCGCCCTACACGGGCGCGAGCGCACCCCAAGGCGCGTAGCGCCGCCAAGAATTATCGGGGACGCCGGGAAGCGCGGCGCCCGGCACGAACGCGTTGACAATGCCGTCGCTACGCTCGGCCACCGGAGTAGATTCCGTTCCGGGCAATAGCGGCTTTCGCCTCGGCTCGGCCCCCCACGAATGCGTGCCGTCCGGTAACTTCACACCGGGACGCCGCATCGACATGTGCCGAGCGCTCCGCTTCTCGGCTTCGTAGTAGATGACTATCGGCGCGACGCGCCTTGGGGTGCGCTCGCGCCCGTGTAGGGCGCGCTCACCCATGGCGGAGCGAATTGATTGATAACTGAGTGTTCTTCCCGGGACACAACACAATGTTGGCGGGAGCGGAGCGACCGCAATACTTATCCGAGGAGGTCAGGCTTCGCCGGACCGGCACGATCTCGCCGGAGCGCAGCGGAGGCCACACTTAATTCTCGTCGGCAATGGATCGTGAATGGCGGGCGCAACGCGACCGCACGGTCGCCGACGATGGACCATGGTCCGCGTCAATTACGCCAGCGAGAAACCTTGGTAGCACGTTCTCCGCTCTATAGTATCGCTTCGTCCTCAGCACCCTCGCCCTTTGAATGCGCCAGCACTCTATCTTCAATTTTTCGGTTTGGCTTTGCAATTTCCGTTTAGATAGGGGCAACCCTGTCGCCAATCAGTCTGTTGACTTGAACTAGTATTATGTGCCTACGACAAGTTTTCTTCATTTTCACTTCGGTGGTGGACAGCAATCTGCGTGAGCCCTTACCACTGTCCGCATCCGACCTCATGAACACAATGTTCGCAGGCTTCGGTTCAGTCGGATGGGCTGCAAGACGTCATCGCAGTCAGCTGTCTCACGTCACGATCTAACTACAGCACCCGGCAGCCTGGGATATCTAGATGGATCGTTCATCGACTACCTGTTACGATTACACATGCATCGACGATGCCCAATCTGCCGCGGCGAAAATCTTCCGGATGAACTCGTCCAAGTCATCCTCGCGTCGGCGGCGGAGCCGAACACTCCAATGACGCTGGATGAGTTAAAGTCCTGGGCGAAAGCTCTCGTCTCCTCGTTTGATTAGAGTTCGCAGCCTGTTTTGAGCGGGGTGAAAGCTCGGGTTGCGCTGGAACGGTTGGTCTACAATTCGCGGGCGATCGCCATCAAACCAGCAATAGCGTCGCGCTGCTTGCGAATCCATTCGACTGGAACTGAAGCCTTTCGACCTACAGACGCCCCGCCCCGCCCCGTCGCGGCGACGATCCCAGTGCGCCGGCGCTCTACATTTACGAAGCCGCGATCGCTCTCATCTTGGACTGTCATGACATTCGCAAGGCAGTCGGAACGTCCAGCTTAAAGAAGTTGTCGGCATGCTACAGCGATCTGGATCCATCATGGCAGTCAGCCTGCCCGAAAGGCCAAACATCGAGGCAGCTATTACAGAAGAGAATGATATGATCCTCAAATGTTTCATAACACCACTCGTTCGTCATATCTTCAACCATTTCGGGAACGCTATAAGTTTCAGAAACATCTTCCATTCGAACTATCAAATCATCGTTTAGAAATTGATCCTGAAAATAAATTTCCGTTCCTCGCATATTTAGCGTATTAATCGCAAAATCGCAGAATTCCTCGATCGTCCCTTTGAACGCTCTGACGTATCCCTTATCTGCCGCCATACCTGGGCTGTTATAGTTTTTTCGTGCAGCAGTATTCATAAAACGAATAGCGACCTGCTTACTTGGCTCAAGGCAGTGTCTAGATATTTCTGTTCGATATACCGACCCGGATGCATCAATGGAATACGAATTAGTCATTTTTAACACTCCGAAGCGGGATTGAGATCTCACCCTTAACTTCAAACTCATGATGCGCCATCCGCGCAGCGAAATTCAATAAACTTCGATCATGAGGAATAGCATCTAAAATCATATTCCGTTTATCACGCAATCTCAAGAGGTTGTGGCAGCTTATGGATGTTGCATATTTGGCCGGCCGCAGACATTGGTAGGGATTTTGCCGCCGGCGGCGTCTCCAGTGGTTCCGCCACCCCGACGGACTGGTTGTTGTCGTAAGAACCCGCAGAGTTCCGCTGTCTGAGGTCTTCACGCCAGCGCTTACTCAACAACGATGACCAGAAGGAACCGCAGCGGAAGATCCTTCGCGAGGGAATGTCGCCATCAATCTTGTCCATTTGTCGCGCTGACACAGCAGCACATCTTCGACCTGAAACTGAAGACAGCCGAGGTCGCTCGTGCCGATCGAGCCGGCCGCCATGGACGACCGCCAGGTCGTCGAATGGGACAAGGACGACATTGACGCCTTAAAGTTCATGAAGGTCGATGTGCTCGCACTCGGCATGCTGTCGTGCATGCGGCGCGGGTTCAACCTCCTGCGCGACCATAAGGGCATCGACCTCGACCTCGCCACCATCCCGGCCGAGGACCCACGCACCTATGCAATGATCCGTAATGCCGACACGCTCGGGACTTTACAGAACGAGTCATGCGCCCGGATGGCGATGCTGCCGCGGATCAAGCCGCGGACGTTCTACGACCTCGTTATCGAAAAGGCGATTGTCCGCCCCGGTCCGATCCAGGGCGACATGGTCCATTCCTATCTGCGCCGGCGCGAAGGGCTCGAGCCGGTCGATTATCCGACCCCCGAACTCGAGCGAGTGCTCGGCAAGACACTCGGCGTGCCGCTCTTTCGGGAGCAGGCCATGCGCGTCGCCATCGAATGCGCCGGGTTCACGCCCGGCGAAGCTGACCAGCTGCGCCGCGCGATGGCGACGTTCAAGTTCACCGGCGGGGTCAGCCATTTTCAGAACAAGCTGATCGAGGGGATGAAGGCCAAGGGGTACACCGGGGAGTTCGCCACCAAGATCTTCAGTAGTCTCATAACGGTTGCCGCGCTCTCAGCAGGACGTTAGATTGCCATCCTCTAAAACCGTTGCGAGACAGGCGAGACGAAAATGGCACTCCACGGCTATGCTCGCGTCAGCACGACCGACCAGAACGTTGCCGTTCAGGAAGCTGCGCTTACCGCCGCCGGCTGCGCGATCAT
>CAXTPH010000002.1:0-27391 GCA_964245955.1 uncultured Sphingomonadaceae bacterium
GGGGGCCGGCGGCGTTCCCCCGACCGCGCGCGCCATGTACGCTGCGAATGCGCGCGCCGGGGCGCGACCGCCCTGGAGGATCGTCACCGGCTTGGCGTCGTCGCGCCCCATCCAGACGCCGGTCGTGAGCTCGTTGGTGAAGCCGATGAACCAGCCGTCCTTATTCGACGTCGTCGTGCCGGTCTTGCCGGCAAGCGGACGCCCGATCTGCGCGTTACGCCCGCTGCCGGTTTCGACCGCGGCCTTGAGCAGATCGGTCATCTTTGCCGCGACATACGGCGCGACGAGGACGCGCGGAGTCTGCGCCTCGCGGGTGTACAGCACCTTGCCCGACGCGGTGGCGATCTTGAGAATGGCGTAGGGGCGTGTCTCGACTCCCTGCGCGGCGATCGCGGCATAGGCTCCGGTCAATTCGAGCAGCGTCACGTCGGACGCACCAAGCGACATCGCCGGGCGGCGGTCGATCGGCGTGGTGATGCCGAAGCGGCGGGCGACGTCGGCGACGGTGTCGAAACCGACGCGCTGCGCCAGCCGGACGGCGACGGTATTGAGCGATGCCGCGAACGCCTGCCGCACCGTCACCGTGCCCGCGAAGCTGCGGCTGAAGTTCCGTGGCGACCAGCCGTCGATGGTGATCGGCGCATCGACGATCGTGTCGTCGGGCTGCACCCCGTCCTCGATCGCGGCGACATAGTCGAACAATTTCCACGACGACCCCGGCTGGCGTCGTGCCGCGACCGCGCGGTTGTAGTTCGACGCGACGTAATCGCGGCCGCCGACCATCGCCTTGACCGCGCCGTCGCGCGCCATCGACACGAGGGCGCCCTGCACCCCCATCGGCGTCTCGGCGGCGATCGCCGCCTCGGCATAGCGTTGCCCGGCGGGGTCGAGCGTCGTCGACACCGACAGCGGCTCGACCGCTTCGTCGGTCAGGTTCTCGACCTGGGCGAGGACCCAGTCGGTGAAGTAGCGGACCCCCGACTGGCGCTCCTGCGGCGCGAAGCGGAGCGCGGCGAAATCGGCGGCGGCGGCCTGCGCCGGCGTGATCGCCCCCGAATCGGCCATCGTCGCGATGACCGTCGCGGCGCGGCCACGCGCGCGGACCGGGTCGGCCGACGGCGCATAGCGGCTCGGGGCCTTGACCAGGCCGGCGATGATCGCCGCCTCCTCGAGCGTCAGCGTCTCGGCCGGATGGCCGAAGAACTTGCGGCTGGCGGCGTCGATGCCGTACGCCCCGCCGCCGAAATAGACGCGGTTAAGGTAGAGCTCGAGGATCGCCTCCTTGGTGAACTTGCGCTCGATCGCCAGCGCGATCACCGCCTCGCGGATCTTGCGGCTGTACGTCTGGTTCGACGTTAGGAAGACGTTGCGCGCCAGCTGCTGGGTGATCGTCGACGCCCCCTGCCGCGTGCCACGCGTTGCGTTGCTGCGAAACGAGCGCGCCATCCCGATCGGATCGACGCCCGGGTGATAGTAAAAGCGCCGGTCCTCGACCGCGATCATCGCCGCGGTCATCACCTTCGGGATGCGCGCGAACGGCAGCCACTCGCCGTAGCTCGGGCCGAGGCTGACGAGGACGCTGTTGTCCGCCCCGCGGATCTCGACCGACTGGCCGTTCGGCGAACGCCTGAGTTCCTCGAACCCCGGCAGCGACGCCATGGCGATCGCGACCGAAATGCCGAGCCCGATCAGGCCAAGGACCAGCAGGGCGCCGCCCCATTTCGCCAGCCCGATCAGGAACGCGCCGACACCGCCGCGCCGGGGCGCGGGCGGTGGGCGGCGGGTCTTGGCGGGGGGTGAGCGGGTGGCCATTGTGTATTGCGCGAGTAGGTCGGTTTGGGGAGCGCGGCAAGCGCGATCAGGCGAGGAGCAATTGCGCGTCGTTCGCCTCGGCGAGGAATCCGACCATGCCGCCGCTTAGCACCCCCGGCGGCAGGTCGGCGGCCGACAGGCCGGCATCGGCGAGGCCGGTCTGGCACGCGGTCACGCGGACGCCGAGGTCGAGCACGGCCGCGAGCAGCGCATCAGACCGGGTGAGCGCGCTCACGCTGCCTCCGTCGAACAGCATCGCCACCGCGCGCCCGAGCGCGGCGGCGCTGGCGGCGAGCGTCAGCGCGGTCGCGAGGCGGGGCCCATCCTCGCTGACGACGATCGCTAACCGCACGCCGGACATGCCGGGTCCTTCGCGAGGGCAAGCGTCCGCATCCGCATCGCCAGCGCATCGAACAGCAGCAGACGCCCGGCGAGCGTCGGGCCGAAGCCGGTGATCTCGCGGATCACCTCGAGCGCCTGCATCGCGCCGAGGATGCCGGTCAACGCGCCGAGCACGCCCTGATCGGCGCAGCTGGTGTCGTCGCGTCCCGGGGCATCGCCGACGTAGCAGCGGTAGCACGGGCGGTCGGCTTCCCAGCCGCGAAAGGTCGCGAGCTGGCCGTCGAACGGTCCGACCGCCGCCGAGACGAGCGGGATACGCAGTGCCAGGCAGGCGTCGGCGACCGCGAGCCGCGTCGCGAAACTGTCCGACCCGTCGGCAACGACGTCGTGCCCGGCGAGCAGCGCGGCGGCGTTCGCCGCGTCGAGCCGCACCGGCCGGGCAGTTACGGCGACGTCGGGGTTGATCCGCGCCAACCCGTCGCGCGCGCTATCGGTCTTCGCCCGGCCGACGTCGGCGGTGCCGTGGAGCACCTGCCGCTGGAGGTTCGACAGCGCGACCGTGTCGTCGTCGATCACCGTCAGCCGCCCGACCCCGGCGGCGGCGAGGTACATCAGGCACGGCGAGCCGAGGCCGCCGGCGCCGATCACCGCGACACTGCTCGTCAGCAGCTTGGCCTGGCCGCTCCCCCCGATCTCCTTGAGGATGATGTGGCGGGCGTAGCGATCGAGTTGATCGTCGGTGAGAGCCGGCGTCACGAACCCGTCGAGCCGAAGCCGCCACTACCGCGCAGCGTGTCGTCGGCGACCGTGGCGACCGCGACCCAGCGCCCGCGGACGACCGGTGCCACGACGAGCTGCGCGACCCGCATGCCGCGCGAAATCGTCACCGGCGCGTCGCCGAGGTTCGCGAGCAGCACCTTCAATTCACCGCGATAGTCGCTGTCGATCGTCCCCGGCGCGTTGGCCACCGTCAGGCCATGCTTGAGCGCGAGGCCGGAGCGTGGACGGACCTGGACTTCGTATCCGTCAGGGATGGCCAGCTTGAGCCCCGTCGGCACCGCCGCGCGCGCGCGAGGCTCGAGGACGAGGTCGCGGTCGAGCGCCGCGATGACGTCCATCCCGGCCGCCCCGATCGTCGCATAGGACGGCAGGTCGAGCCCCTCGCCATGCCGCATGATCTCGACCTCGATCGCGATCTCGGGGGTCATGCCAACGCCTCTGCGATCCGCTGTGCCAGCCGCCGGGCGACCTCGACCTTGGCCAGCGTCGGCCAATCCTCGACACCGTCGGCAGTGACGAGGTGAACGGTATTCGCGTCGCCGCCCATCACATCGCCCGACACATCGTTGGCGACGATCCAGTCCGCCCCTTTTGCGTTCAGCTTCGCGATCGCGTTCGCCGTCGTGGCCTCGGTCTCGGCGGCGAAGCCGATGACGAGGCGCGGGCGGTCGACGGCGCGGCCGAGCGTGGCGAGAATGTCGGGGTTCTCGACGAGGTCGATGCGCGGCATCCCCGCCGCCTTCTTGCGCTTGGCGGGAGACGCCATCACCCCCCAGTCGGCGACCGCGGCGACGAGGACGGCGGCGTCGGCGGGGAGCGCGGCATCGACCGCGACCGCCATCTGCCGCGCGGTCTCGACGTCGACGCGGGTGCAGCCGGCGGGGGTCGGCAGCACGACCGGGCCAGCGATAAGCGTTACCCGCGCGCCGAGGTCGGCGAGCGCGGCGGCAATGGCAAACCCTTGCTTTCCGGACGAGCGATTGGCGAGATAACGAACCGGGTCGATCGGCTCGTGCGTCGGCCCGGCGGTGACGACAACGTGCCTGCCCGAAAGCGGTCGCGGCCCGAACCAGGCATCGATCGCCGCGACGATCGCCGGCACTTCGGGCAACCGTCCCGGCCCAAAATCACCGCAGGCCATCATGCCGACATCGGGATCGAGGACCATCACCCCGTCGCCGCGCAGCGTGGCGACGTTCCGCACTGTGGCGGCGTGCGCCCACATCCGCACGTTCATCGCCGGTACCGCCAGTACCGGGGTATCGGTCGCCAGCAGCAATGTCGTCGCAAGATCGTCGGCATGGCCATGCGCCATCCGCGCGAGCAAATTAGCCGTCGCCGGACAGACGACGATCAGATCGGCCGAGCGGCTGAGCTCGATGTGTCCCATCTCGGCCTCGTCATCGAGGTCGAACAGTTCGGTATGGACCTTCGACCCGGCGAGTGCGCCGAGCGCGAGCGGCGTGACAAAATGCGCGCCGCCCGCGGTCAGGACCGGGGTCACGCTCGCACCGCCGCGCCGCAAGGCCCGGACGAGTTCGAGCGCCTTGTGCGCGGCGATACCGCCGCCGACGATGAGGAGGATGCGCTTTCCCTGCATTCCTCTCATCTAGGCGTGCGCACGGCTACATCAAAGCGTGACGTGCGTGACCTTGTCGTCCTTCGGCGGCGTCTGGGTGATGTTCGCCTTGGCGATCTTGACGAGCATCGCGAGCTTGCCCGGCGAATCCCAGATCGTCGCATGCGCCGGGGTGACGTGGATCAGGCCGGTCGTCGGCGCTTCGGGGCCCTCGGGCATCCAGGCCTCGGCGAACGGGCTCCACAGTTCCTTCTGCTTCGCGGGGTCGCGGACGACGCGCGCGGTGCCGGTGACCGAGACATATTTGTTCGTCGAGGCGTTGGCGAAGCCGAGATTGACCTTGGCGTCGTCCTTGATCTCGTCGGTCTTGTTACTGTCGATGCGCGTGATGAACCAGATGTCGCCCGCATCCTTGTCGACGTAGGCGCTCATCGGACGGCTCTCGAGTCCGGTCGCCGTCTCGGTCGTCAGCATGGCGACGCGAATGTCTTCGATCATGTCCCAGAACTTGGTCGTATCGTCGGTCATGGCTCGGGCCTTTCACTGTTGGCGTGACCCCGAAGACGCGCGATCGTTTCGGCTGGTTCCCTTGCCGAAATGTCACGATGCCCAGCGCGCAAAAAATCTGCACCCATGTGGAACCCCCGCCGTACCTACCCGTTAGGGAGACTGGACAGCGGTATATGCCCCCCCGCTCCCGCTGTCCTCCCAAGGGTCCGGTCGCATCATCCCCCCCGAATGCGGCCGGACCCGATTTCTTCTCAAGGCCTGCGACCATCCCCCCGGTCGCGGGCCTTTTGACTTTTAAGGTGTAGCGCTCAGCCCGAAACGGCAGGAAGATTGGCGGCGTCACGGGCGCGCTTGCGCTCGCTGAACCAGATGCCAACGATCGACGCTTCATAAAGCGCGATCAAGGGGATCGCGAGCAGGCACTGCGAGACGACATCGGGTGGGGCGAGGACCGCGGCGATAACGAAGGCCCCCACGATTGCATAGCGGCGGCCCCCCTTGAGCTGCGTCCGGGTCACGATGCCGGCGCGCTCGAGCAGCATCAGCAGCACGGGCAGGAGGAAGGCGATGCCGAACCCCGCCATGAAATGCATGATCAGCGACAGATAATCATTCATCGCCGGCAGCGCGGTCTGGGCGAAACCCGTCGTCGCCCCGTTGTCGTTGAACTTGAGGAAGAATTTGAACGAGATCGGCGCGACGACATAATAAGCGAGCGCCGCCCCGGCGGTGAAGAGCACCGGCGTCATGATTAGGAACGGCAGGAACGCGCGCTTCTCGTTCTTGTACAGCCCCGGCGCGACGAACGCCCAGATCTGATTGGCGATGACCGGAAAGGCGAGGCAGATCGCCGCGAACGCCGCGACCTTCACCTGGACGAAGAACGCCTCGTACAGCTTGGTGAAGATCAGCTGGGTGTGGACGCCGGGTCCTTCGGCACGGACCAGCGGCTGAACGAGAAAGGCGAAAATCGCCTTCGACTGGGTGAAGGCGATGCCGAAGGCGACGACGAGTGCGACGAGGCTGGTCAGCAGCCGCTTCCGCAGCTCGATCAGATGCTCCATCAGCGGAGCCTTGGAATCGTCGAGTTCGCTCACGATACTGCGGTCGGTGGCAAGGTTCCCGGCGGGTCGTGCGCGACCACGGGATCGACGATTTCGGCGTGCGCCAGCAGCGCCGCGGGCGTCGGGCGCGGGCCGGTCATCGGCGGCGGTGCCTCGGCCACGGGCATGTTGTAGATGTCCGGCGTCGCTGGCGCGTCATAGGCATGCGGTGCAACCGGCGCGACGGTGGTCGCCGCCATGATGTCGGCATTCTGCTGCGCCCATTGCTTCTGCATTTCCTCGAGCTCGGCCTCGCGCATCATCGTGTCGAAACCGCTACGCAGGTGGCGCGTCATCGCCCGCCCGCGCCCGACCCAGCCGCCGACCATCCGCATCACCCGCGGCAGATCCTTCGGCCCGATCACGAGTAGCGCGACCACCGCGATGACGAGGAATTCGGAGGAGTCGATGCCGAACATCGCGTTCCGGCTCCGTTAGCTCCGCGGAACCTCGTCGCGGACCGGCGCGGGGGGCACCGCGGCGGGTGGAGCGATGTGCGGCGGAGCGTAGGCCGGCGGCGGCGTGTAGCCCGCCGGCGGCGGCGGATACGCGGGCGGGGTGCCGTCGTCGGCCAGCCCCTTCTTGAAGCTGTTGATACCCTTGGCCATGTCACCCATCAGGTCCGAGATCCGGCCGCGTCCAAACAGCAGGATGACGACGAGGATGACGATGAGCCAGTGGACGAGGCTGAACGAACCCATGATCGGAAACTCCGTGAAGCCCACGCGCAGGCTCTAAGGCTCGCTATGTAAGCCAGCGCCCGCGCTTTCGCCAGTGGAAGCGCCCGGCGGCGTCCGGTCGAGCAGTCCCGCCGCGCGCAGGTCGGCGATCCCCGGCAGGTCGCGGCGATCGCCCAGGCCGAAATCAACGAGGAACGCCGTCGTCGTTGCGAACTGGAGCGGGCGCCCCGGCGACTCGCGGCGACCGGCGGGCTTGACCCACCCCGCCGCCATCAGGACGTCGAGCGTTCCCGGCGATACCGCGACGCCGCGGATGTCCTCGATCTCGGCGCGCGTCGTGGGTTCGTGATAGGCGATGATCGCCAGCGTCTCGACCGCAGCGCGCGACAATTTGCGCGGGGCCTCACGCGTCCGCCGCAGCACATGCCCGAGATCGGGCGCAGTCTGGAATAGCCAGCGCCCGCCGCGTTGGACGAGAACGATGCCGCGCGGTTCGTAGCTCGCCGCGAGTTCGGCGAGGGCCGCGCCGACGCCGGCAACACCGTCGCCCGGCTCCGACAGGTGGCGCGCGATCTCGGCGGGCGTCAACGGCGCGTCGGCGGCGAAGATGATTGCCTCGACTTCGCGGATGAGACGCGGGTCGATCACCGCGCCCGGACGAGCAGCGGCGCAAATGCATCGGCTTGGGCCAGATCGGTCCGCCCCTGACGCGTCAGTTCGAGCGCGGCGAGAAAGGTGCTCGCGAGCGCCGAACGGCGATACGCCTCGTCGGGTGCGGGCGGCAGATAGGCGGCGAGGTCGGTCCAGTCGCGTGCCTCGCCGACGAGCCGCGCCAGCCGGTCGAGCGCCTCGTCGAGCGCGAGCACGTCGCGGCGGACGACGCTATAGCCGGGCCGTTCGCGCCGCCGGACGATGCTGCCATAGGCGGCGAGCAGCTCGTACAGGCTGCATTCGATCTTGATGTTCGCCACGAGCCGCAGGCCCTCAGGGGCGACGCGGCGGAAGGTGTCGTGCCCGGCCCGGTCGCGCGCCATCAGCCGCGCCCCCGCCTCGCGCATCGCGTCGAGCCGCTGCAGCTGGAACTGGAGGCGCAGCGCGAGGTCGTGCGGATCGGGATCGGCCGCCGGATCCGGCGGGAGCAGAAGGCAGGATTTGAGGTAGGCGAGCCACGCCGCCATGACCAGATAATCGGCAGCGAGTTCGAGACGAAGATCACGCGCCGCGACGACGAAGGCGAGATACTGGTCGACGAGGGCAAGGATCGAGATCGCCTTGAGGTCGACCTTCTGCGCTCGGGCGAGGCCGAGGAGCACGTCGAGCGGCCCCTCCCAGCCATCGAGCGCCAGCGTCAGCGTCGCCGGAGCAAGCCGTACCGGTGCCGCGAAATCGTCAGCCATAGGCGAGCAGTTCGTCGCGCTGCGCGGTCAGGTCGGCGATCGACAATTCGTGTGGTGGGACCGCCCACAGCATCGCCGCGCCAAGCCGCGCGGTCGCTTCATGGCTGATCGCACCCGCCGCGTCCGCGACCTCGACCATCTCGTCGAACACCCCCGAACAGTGGAGCGCGATGTCGCAGCCCGCGGCGAGGCAGTCGCGGGTCCGCTCGGCGAAGCTGCCCCCGAGCGCCTTCATGCCGAGGTCGTCCGACATCAGCAGCCCATCGAAGCCGATATCCTTGCGGATCGTCCCGCCGATGACCGTGGCCGACAATGTCGCGCAATGATCGGGGTCGAGCGCCGAATAGACGATGTGCGCGGTCATCGCCATCGGCGCGGCGTTCAGCGAACGGAACGGTTCGAAGTCGACCGCGAGTTCGTCGTGGGTCGCGGCGACCACCGGCAGGCCGAGGTGGCTGTCGACCGTCGCGCGGCCGTGGCCGGGGATGTGCTTGACGACGCCGATGACGCCGCCGGCGCGGAGGCCGTCGAGCGTCGCCTTGCCGAGCGCGGCGACGCGCATCGGCTCGTCGCCGTAGCTGCGGTCGCCGATGATGTCGTGGCCCCCTGGCGCACGGACGTCGAGCAACGGCAGGCAGTCGACCGTCACCCCGGCATCGCGCAGCGTCAGTGCGAGCACGAGCGCATTGAGCCGTGCCGCCTCGATCGCGGTCACCGGGGCGATGTCGTACAGGGCGCCGAACCGCGCGGCGGGCGGGAATTCGGCCCAGACCGGCGGCTTCATCCGCGCGACACGCCCCCCCTCCTGGTCGATCAGGATCGGCAGGTCGCGCCCGGCGAGCTCGCGCAAGGCATCGGTCAGCGCCAGCATCTGGTCGGGATCGACGCAATTGCGCGCGAACAGGATATAGCCGGCTGGATCGCGTTCGCGGAACAGCGCGATCTCGTCGGCGGTCAGGACCGGGCCCGAGAGGCCAAGGAACAACGGGGTCATGCCTTCACTCCGCCACGAGGCACGCGTCGCCGCCCGCCTTGACCTTCACGCACAATTCGCTTGCCGCCGCCTTCGATGCGACGCCGCCGGCGCGGAGGCGATACAGCGTCTTGCCGTCACGCTCGACGGGCTCGATGCGTTTGCTCAAGCCGCCGAGGTCCGGCGCGTGCCGGACCGCTGCGGTCCACGCCGCGTCGGCTTTCGCCTCGCTCGAGAAGGCACCGAGCTGGAGCGACGCCGCTCCCCCCGCCGCCTTTGCCGGTTTCGGCGCCGGGTCGGCGAGCGGTTCGGGCTTCGGCTTGACCGCGGGCGTTACCGGCTTCGGCTTCGGCTTGTCGACCACCGGCGGCGCGACGTTGACCGGTGCCACGACCGGTGCGGGCACGACCTTGACCGGTGCCGGCGCGGCGGGGGCCGGCCCCGCTGGCGACGGCGGTGCGGCGGCGGGCGGCAGCAGATCGGTCGGTCCCTCGGGTGCGGTCCCGGGACGCGCGAGCGGCTCCTCGGGCGTCGCGGTCGTATCGATCGCGCCGCCGGGATCGTCACCGCGCCCCGCCGCTGCAATCGAGTCCGTGATGCCGGCGACCGATGCCCCGCCGGGATCGGTTGGGGCGAGCTTGTACGGCCCCGGATCGGCCGCGATCAGCGGCGCTTCCTCCGGCGTCTTATAGCCGGTCGCGCCGTCCTGCTTGCGCGACGAGATCAGGAAGACGCCGAGCGCGATCAACACGACCAGCGCGACGACGACGAGCACGCCGCCGATCACCCGCCCGCGCGGCACCATCGTCGACCCGCGCGGCTCGCGCACGCCCTCGGCGAGCCACGGGGCTTCGTCGTCGAGATCGTCGGGATCGTACGGGCCGCGCGCCATCAGTGCAGTTCCTGCGCCGGCTCGACGCCCATCACCCCGAGACCGTTGGCGATCACCTGCGCGACGCCCCGCGCCAGTGCCAGCCGCGCCGCGGTCAGACCGGCATCGTCCTCGATCAGGAAGCGGCGATCGGGTGAATCGTTGCCGCGGTTCCACAGCGAGTGGAACGCCGCCGCGAGGTCGTTGAGATAAAACGCAATCCGATGCGGCTCGTTCGACGCCGCCGCCGCTTCGACGATCTTCGGCCATTGCGCGGCGAACTTGACCAGTCCGAGTTCTTCGGCGTCGAGCCGGGTGAGGTCGGCGTCGGGCAGGACCATGCCGGCTTCAGCCGCGCGTCGCTGGAGCGAGCAAATCCGCGCGTGCGCGTACTGGACGTAGAAGACCGGGTTCTCGCGCGACTGTTCGACGACCTTGGCGAAATCGAAATCGAGCTGGGTATCGGATTTCTTCGTCAGCATGATGAAGCGGACGACGTCCTTGCCGACCTCGTGGACGACGTCGGCGAGCGTGACGAACGACCCCGACCGCTTCGACATCTTGACCGGCTCGCCGGCGCGGAACAGCCGGACCATCTGAACGAGCTTGACGTCGAGCGCGACCGCTCCCTCCGACAGCGCCGCGACCGCCGCGGTCATCCGCTTGACGTAGCCGCCGTGATCGGCGCCGAACATGTCGACCAGCCCGGTGAAGCCGCGGCGAAGCTTGTCGTAGTGATAGGCGACGTCGCCGGCGAAATAGGTCCAGCTGCCGTCGGACTTCTTGAGCGCACGGTCGCTGTCGTCGCCGAACCGGCTGCTGCGAAACAGGGTCTGCGGCCTCGGTTCCCAGTCATCGGCCGCATCGCCCTTCGGCGCTTCGAGGACGCCCTCATAGATCAGGCCCTTGGCGTCGAGGTCGGCGAGCGCGTCGGCGACCGCGTCGCCGAGGCTCGCCTCGGAGAAGAAGCGGTCGTGGTGGATGCCGAGCAGCGCGAGGTCGGCGCGGATTAGGTCCATCATCATCGCCACCGCCCGGGTGCGGAACAGCGCCAGCCACTCGCTTTCGGGCAGCAGCGCATAATGGTCGCCGAGATCGGCGGCGAGCGCCTGCCCGACCGGGATCAGATAGTCGCCCGGATAATAGCCCTCGGGGATCGTCACGACCCCACCGAGCGCCTCGAGGTAGCGCAGGTGCGCCGAGCGCGCGAGCGTGTCGACCTGCCCGCCGGCGTCGTTGATGTAATATTCGCGCGTCACGTCGAACCCGGCGTAGGCGAGGAGCGAGGCGAGCGCATCTCCGACGACCGCCCCCCGACAATGCCCCATGTGCATCGGCCCGGTCGGGTTCGCCGAGACATACTCGACGTTGATCGGCTTGCCCGCCCCCATCGTCGAGCGGCCATAGTCCGCGCCCTCGGCGAGGATCGACTGCAATTCGTCCTGCCAGACACGCGGCTCCAAGCTGATGTTGAGGAAGCCCGGGCCAGCGACTTCGGCCGACGCGACGTCGGGCAGGTCAGCGAGATATTGCGCGATGCCGACCGCGATCTCGCGCGGTTTCATCCCCGCCGGCTTGGCCAGCACCATCGCCGCGTTCGTCGCGAGGTCGCCGTGGGTCGGGTCGCGCGGGCTTTCGACGGTGACATGACGCGTGTCGAGCCCGGCGGGCAGGTCGCCCGAGGCGACGAGGCCGGCGATCGCGTCGGCGACATGGACGGCGTAACGGTGATAGACGGTGGTCAAGGCGGTTCCGAAAGGCTGCGACGGCAAGCGCCACGACTAGCGGGGATTCTGCGCCGGGTCACGCTCGATCCGGGATCGTGCCGTTGCGAGTTCGCCGTTGCCGAAACGACTGCGCGCGCGATAGAATGATCGAGTGTCGCTGGGGCGGGCCGCGGCCGGGGAGACGATAATGTTCAGGCTGGTTCTGATGCTCGCGATGGTCGTTGCGAGCGAGATGTCGTGGACCGCCCCGGCAGCGGCGCAAGGTTATGGCGGGCCGCAGCAGGTCCAGTGCTCGTCGTACCGCTTCGGTCCGGCGCGGTGCGAGCTCGCGATCGGCCCCAACGACCGCGTCCGGATCCTTCAGGTTACCAACCAGCCGTGCGAGCAGGGCCGGACGTGGGGCTGGGACGGCGGCGGCATCTGGGTCACCGGCAACTGCCGCGCGGTGTTTTCGGTGATGCGCGCGGGCGGCGGCTATCCCGGCGGCGGTGGCGGCTACCCGGGCGGCGGTGGCGGCTTCGCCGGCGGCGGTGGCGGAGGCTATCCGCCGCAAGCGCGCCAGATCACGTGCGAATCGTGGCAGTTCCGCCCGAACGAGTGTCCCGCCGACACGCGCGGCGGCGTGCGCCTGCTCCAGCAGACCGGCGGCATCTGCACCCAGGGACAGACGTGGGGCTTCACCCCGCGCGGCATCTGGGTCGACAACGGCTGCCGCGCGATCTTCGCGGTGATCGGCGGACGCCCGGGCTTCGGTCCCGGACCGGGCATCCCCGGCGCGCCGATTGCACCCGGCGGCGCGCGCTTCATCGTCTGCGAATCGTGGCAGTTCCAGCCCCAGCGCTGCGCCACCGACGTCCTTCGGCGTCCGCAGGTCGAGGTGGTCGCCGGGACGTGCATCCAGGGCCAGACGTGGGGCTGGGATCGCGGCGGTGTCTGGGTCAACGGCGGCTGCCGTGCCCGATTCCGGCTGGGGTAGCGCGAAGATCGGGGACCGGGCATTTAGGGAATGATGTGGGCAGCCTCAGATGACGATGTCGCCCGGTAGCGGGCTTGGCCCGACGATCCGTTCGTAGCTGCGCAGCGCGAAGCGGTCGGTCATGCCGGCGATGAAGTCGCCGATGTGTCGCGCACGCGCCGGCTCGTCATCTGGGAGTGTCGTGCGCCACCGGTCAGGGAGCGTGCCGGGATCGTCGGTGAAGGCGGCGAACAGGTTCGCGACGACGATTTGCGCCGGGTCGCGGAGCCGCGCGACCTGCGGCGAGCGATACATCCGCTCGCGGAGGAACGTCTTGAGCGCTCCCGCCGACGCCGCCATGCCGTCGGAAAAGCCGATCAGCGCGTGGTCGGCGGTGCGGACGTCCGCGACCGACCGCGGTGCAGCGGCGGCGATGCGTGCGCGGCTCGCCGTGAGCAGGTCGTCGACCATCCGCCCGATCTGCTCGCGGACCAGTTCGGGCACGAGCCGGCGTCGCTCGGCGACAAGCGGGAAGCGTGCCGTAACCGCTGCCCAGCTTTCGCCGACGAACGGCACGCTTCGCACGTCGTCGATGCCGAACAGCCCGGCGCGCAGGCCGTCGTCGAGGTCGTGGTTATCATAGGCGATGTCGTCGGCGGCTGCCGCGACCTGCGCCTCGAGACCCGGCCAGGTTGCGAGCTCGAGCGGGAAGTCGGCATTGGCTTCGGCCAGCGCCCAGGTCGGTGCCGCGACCGGGCCATTGTGCTTGGCGAGGCCCTCGATCGTCTCCCAGCTCAGGTTGAGCCCATCGAATCCCGGGTAGCGCTGTTCGAGTCGGGTGACGATCCGTACCGTTTGGGCATTGTGGTCGAACCCGCCGAACGGGGCCATCGCGGCCTCGAGCGCGTCCTCGCCCGAATGGCCGAACGGCGGGTGGCCGAGATCGTGGGCGAGCGCGCACGCCTCGGTCAGGTCTTCATTGAGCCCGAGCGCGCGGGCGAGGGTGCGGGCAATCTGCGCGACTTCGAGGCTGTGCGTCAGGCGGACACGAAAATGGTCGCCGTCGGGGGCGACGAACACCTGCGTCTTGTCGCGCAGTCGCCGGAACGCCGAGCAATGGACGATGCGGTCGCGGTCGCGCTGGAAAGCGTCGCGCGTCGTCGAGGCGGCTTCGACAAAGCGCCGCCCGCGCGACGCTGCCGGGTCGGTGGCGTAGGGCTTCATCCGCGAAAATCCAGCCACACGCTCCGCCCCGGGAAATCGGTGATGATGCCGAACCGCCGCAGCAGCCGCACCCCGATGTTGGCGTCGGCCGCGGTCGGGCTCGCGTCGATCGCGACCGGCACGCCGGCGAAGCGCTGCCCGGCGAGCTCGAGGGTACGCAGGGTGAAGGTTGTCTGTCGCCCGCCGCCGCCGATGCCGCCGCCGGGGATCGTCGCGGTCGGGCGGCCGTCGAGCAACCGGTGCCGCGCCGCGAAGTCCGCGCCGACGAGCACCGTCCCACCGTTGCCGAGATCGAAGTCGGCCTGCGCGGCGATGCCCTCGATCAGCAGCGGTACCGTCTCGACCCCGCGCCGCGCGGTCAGCGGCAGGCGCACGCCCCGCGCGGGTCCGGGCGGCATCGTCGCCAGCGTCGCGGCGGTCAGGTCGATCGACAACCGCGCCGCATCGAACAGGTCGCGGCCGATGATCAGATCGATCGGCCCCGCGCCGATCCGCCGCGCGATGTCGCCAAGGTCGATCACCCCGACGAGCTTCGGCCGCAGCCGGACGCCGGCGACGAACAACTCGACGCCCGGCACCAGCGTCGCCTCGGCGGTCGCCGCGCCGGTCCCGCGAGCGGTCGCCGTCGCGCTGCCACGCAGGCCGAGCCGGGCGGCGAACGCGCGGTCGACGATCGGCGTCTCGGCCGCCGAATCGAGCAGCGCCTCGAGCGGGTGGCCGTCGATTGTCGCGGGCAGATAGATGCGGTCGCCGGCGATCCGCAGCCGGGTCAGCGGCCCGGCGAGGGCGGCGGCGGGCAGCAACGACAGTGCCAGCCCGGCGAGCAGGCCGCGTCTTGCGATGATCACCGAACGGTACCGGCCTCGGTCAGCGCTGCGATCCGGCGCGCGTCATAGCCGAGCTTCGCCAGCACGATTTCGCCGGCAAACGCGGTCGTCATCGCCGGTTCGCTGGTCGCGCTGCGCGAATAGCGCGGGGCCGGCGCGGGCTGAACCACCCCGCCCGCCTCGACGAACGTTCCCCGCGCCGCGTTGTGGGGGTGCGCCGGGGCCTCGGCCATGCTGAGCACCGGTGCGAAGCAGACGTCGGTCATCTCCATCAGCGCGCACCATTCGTCGCGGGTCCGTGTCAGGAAAAAGGCCGTGAGTTTTTGCTTGAGCGGCCCCCACGCCGCACGGTCCATCTGCGGGTCGAACGTCGGGTCGGCGTCGAGGCCGGTCAGGCGGCGGAACTCGGCATAGAATTGCGGCTCGATCGACCCGATCGCGATCCACTTGCCGTCGGCGGTTTCGTAGCTGTCGTAGAAATGCGCGGCGGTATCGAGCAAGTTGGTGCCGCGGTCGTCCGACCACATGCCGTTGGCGCGGAAGCCCCAGATCATGCTCATCAGCACTGCCGCGCCGTCGGTCATCGCCGCGTCGATCACCTGGCCTTCGCCGGTCTTCGCCGCGTGAAGCAGCGCCGCGACCATGCCGAACGCGAGCATCATGCCGCCGCCGCCGAAGTCGCCGACCATGTTGATCGGCGGCGTCGGCTTCTCCCCGGCGCGGCCATAGGCATGGAGCGCGCCGGCGAGCGCGATGTAATTGATGTCGTGCCCTGCGGCGTGCGCATAGGGTCCGGTCTGGCCCCAGCCGGTCATCCGCCCGTAGACGAGCTTCGGATTGTCGGCGAGCAGCACGTCGGGCCCTAGCCCCAGCCGCTCGGTCACCCCCGGGCGAAACCCCTCGATCAGCCCATCGGCCGACCGGGCGAGATCGCGCACCACCGCGATCCCATCCGCCGACTTAAGATCGATCCCGATCAGCGTCCGCGACCGCAGCAGCGGGTCGCGCGCGTCGATCCGCGTCCCCGGCCGGTCGACCCGGATCACCTCCGCCCCGTGATCGGCGAGCATCATTCCGGCGAACGGCCCCGGCCCGATCCCGGCGAGCTCGATGATGCGGAGTCCGGCGAGCGGTCCGGCCATGCGTCTTTATCCCCGATATGCCGACCGCGTGATGGCGCAGACCGGGGCGATGCAGCAAGCGAAACCCGCGTCGCCGCGGGGTCGCGGCTGCTTTGCGCCTAGTTGTTCGCCTGCTTCTTGAAGAACGAAGGGATCGCGACTTCGGGTTGGGCCTCGGGCTCGCCGTCGGGGTCGGGGGCGAGCGTCGTGACCGGCGCCCGCGCCGCCGGCTTGCGGCTGAGGTTCATCATCTTCTCGAACAACGTCAGCGGCTTGTCCTCAACCTCGGGCTGCGGATGCATCGGCGGCAGCGGCGCCGCGGCGACGGCGGGCTGCGCGGTCGGAGTGAAGCGGACGATCGGCGCGACGGGCTCCTCGATGACGTCGTCGAGGCTCAGGTCGAGCATTTCCGGCTCGGGCTCGGGGGCTGGTTCGGGAACGATGACGGCGGGCTCGGGCGCGGCGGGGCGCGTCGCGGCGGCGGGGAAGGCCGAGGCGGTGCCGCCGAACGCCGGCATCGTCCGCGTCGTGCTCACCGCCGGGGTCCGCGCGACGACATCGATGCCCGTCGCGACGACCGACACACGCATGACACCGTTCAGATCGGGGTTGAACGCCGAGCCGACGATGATGTTGGCCTCGGGGTCGACCATCTCGCGGATATGCGTCGCCGCTTCGTCGACCTCCATCAGGCGCAGGTCGTCGCCGCCGGTGATGTTGATGATGACGCCCTTCGCGCCGCGCATCGACACCTCGTCGAGCAGCGGATTGGCAATCGCCTTCTCCGCCGCCTCGATCGCGCGGTTCTCGCCGCTTGCCTCGCCGGTACCCATCATTGCCTTGCCCATCTCGGACATGACGGTGCGGATGTCGGCGAAGTCGAGGTTGATCAGGCCGGGCATGATCATCAGGTCGGTGATGCCGCGCACGCCCTGGTGGAGGACCTGGTCGGCCATCGCGAACGCGTCCTTGAAGGTCGTGTTGGCGTTGGCGATGAGGAACAGGTTCTGGTTCGGAATGATGATGAGGGTGTCGACGTGCTTCTGCAGCTCGATGATGCCTTCCTCGGCCGAGCGCATCCGCTTCAGACCCTCGAAGGCGAACGGCTTGGTGACGACACCCACGGTGAGGATGCCCTTCTCGCGCGCGGCACGGGCGACGACCGGGGCGGCACCGGTGCCGGTGCCGCCGCCCATGCCGGCGGTGATGAAGCACATGTGGCAGCCGTCGAGCGCGGCCTCGAGCTGGTCGATCGTCTCCTCGGCCGCGGCGCGGCCGATTTCGGGCCGCGAGCCCGCACCCAGGCCCTGCGTGATCTTGAGGCCGAGCTGGATCCGCGTCTCGGCTTCGCTGACCGCGAGGCTCTGCGCGTCGGTATTGGCGACGACGAAGTCGACCCCCTGCAATCCCGATGTGATCATATTGGTCACGGCGTTGCCGCCCGCCCCGCCGACGCCGATGACGGCGATCCGCGGCTTGAGCTCGGTCAGTTCGGGACGCTTGAAATCCACCATATCTCGTCTCCCTCTTCGGACCGTCATACTACGGACGGTAACATTGGTCCAAGAACTTCACAGGCTCGAGCGTAATTTTTCGACCATTTGTTGGAGCCGCCCCGACGGCTTGCCGGCCTTCGTCGTCGAGGCGCTCGATGGCTTGGCGTTCCACAGGTCGGGCAGGTCTTCGGCAGCGAATAGCGCGAGTCCCGCGAGCGTCGCGAAGGCGCACCCCGAATGCGCATCGGGCAGGCCCGTCAGCCCGCGCGGCCGCCCCAGCCGGACGTTCTTGCCAAGCAGGCCTTGCGCGAAGTCGGCGATCGACTTGATCTCCGCACCGCCGCCGGTGAGCACGACCTGCCGCGCCTGCGGGCCAGCGAAGCCGAGCTGCGGGAGGCGCAGCGCGACCTCGCCGAACAGCAGGTCGAGCCGATGGCGAACGACCGCGACGATCTGCGACTTCGAGACGCGAAGCGGCTCGGCGCTGTCGTCGTCGCTGATCGGCGGCACCTCGACGATGTCGTGATTGTCCTTTTGTGCCGTGATCGCCGCGCCGTGGAGCGTTTTCAGCCGCTCGGCATGGCTGCGCCGCGTCGCGAACGCCGAGGCGATGTCGTTGGTGATGTCGCCCGCACCCATCGCGATCGAGGCGACGCCGACGAGCTGCCCCATCATGTGGACCGCGATATTGGTCACCCCCGCGCCGATCTCAATCAGCGCGACGCCGAGCTCGCGCTCTTCCGCTGCGAGCACGGCGAGGCTCGACGCGGCCGGCGACGCAACCATCGTCCGGACGCCGAGGTGTGCGCTGCGCACCGCGAGGTCGAGGTTGCGGATCGGCGGCGTGTCGGCGGTGACGACGTGGATGTCCATGCCGAGGCGGTCGGCGTGGAAGCCGACCGGGCTCTGCACGCCGGTCAAGCCGTCGATCGAATACAGCGCCGGCTGGGCGTGGAGGACGGTGCGGCTGCCGGGGTCGATCCGCGCGCGTCCGGCGGCGAGCAGCGCATCCATGTCGGCGGCTGAAATCTTGTGCCCGGCGATGTCGATCTCGACGTTCTCGACCTCGCTGCGCAGGCCGCCGGCCGACATGTTGACGTAGACCGCCTCGGCCTGGACCCCGGCGTTGCGCTCGGCCTGATCGACCGCGGCGCGGATCGCACTCTCGGTCTTTTCCATGTCGGCGACGAGCCCGCGGCGGACGCCGTGGCAGACACGCTGGCCGACGCCGATGACGCGCGGGTCGGCGCCATTGGCCCCGATCAGCGCGATCAAGGCCGCGACCTTCGACGTGCCGACGTCGAGGACGGTGACGGTGCGTTCCCCGCGCTGGGGCTTCGCCGCGCTCAAATCGTCACCGGCTTGACCGGCGCCTTGCCGGTCGGCTTGACCGGCGTCGGCACCCGCACCGTCATCTGCCCCGGCTGGCGCAGGTCGAACCAGAGATAGCCCTTGCCAAGCAGCCCGGTGCGCCGGTCGAGCGCATCGAACTTCGCCAGCGCCGACGCCGGCGCACTCTCCGGCAGCGCGAGCGTCTCGCCGGTCTTGAAGCGCAGGTCCCAGCGCCGCTGCCCGACGAAGGTCGCGGCGTCGATCGACGCCGCCAGCCGCGGCTGCCCGCCGAGCAACGCGAGGATATCGTCGACGTGCCGGTTCGCCTGATCGCCCACGATCAGCGGCAGGCGGGCGAAGCGGTCGAGCCGGTCGCCGGTCAGCGGCGCGCCGGTGCGGTCGACCGCGGCGAGGCGATGGTGGAACTGCCACAGCGCGACCGGCCGCCGTTCGGCGATCTCGACGATCAGCGTATCGGGCAGGCGGCGGGCGACGCTGGCGTCGGCGACCCACGAAAGCTTGCGCAGCCGCGCCCGCGCCGCGGCGAGGTCGACGAGCAGCATCGAGTTGGTCGGGCCTTCGAGCGCGGTCATCACGACCGCGAGGCGCGGAGCGTTGGCCACCCCCTGAACCTCGACGTGACGCACCTCAAACCCGGCCCGGCTCGCGGCTTGCGCGGTCACCAGCCAGATGCGGCCGGGAACCCCGAGCAAGATCGCCACGACCAGGCCGGCGACGACCGCGAGCGTCAGGAAGATCGTCGCGAGGTGACGGCGCAGCCGGCCGGCGGCAATCGGAACGCGGACCATCGCCACCGGATCGGGCCGCCGCTTGGCCGGGGCACGGCGCGGCGCGGCGCGGCGCTTGATCACCGCCGCCGTCATAATGCGCTCGCCAGGATCTGCGCAACGAGCGCATCATAGTCGATACCGCGATGCCGCGCCTGTTCGGGGACGAGACTGAGCGCCGTCATGCCCGGCTGGGTGTTGACCTCGAGCAGGAACAGCCCATCGACCCCCGCCGCCGGGTCCCAGCGGAAGTCCGACCGCGATGTCCCCTTGCAGCCGAGCGCGGCGTGCGCGCGCAGCGCGATGTCGAGCGCGGCGGCAGTAACGTCGGCGGGCAGGTCAGCGGGGCAGATATGCTCG
This sequence comes from uncultured Sphingomonadaceae bacterium, assembly GCA_964245955.1. Taxonomy (GTDB): domain Bacteria; phylum Pseudomonadota; class Alphaproteobacteria; order Sphingomonadales; family Sphingomonadaceae; genus Polymorphobacter_B. The sequence continues at coordinate 19,878 of CAXTPH010000002.1, forward strand.
GTCAGGCCGTCGGTGTATTTGGCGTCATAGTCGTAGAAGCCTTGCACCGGACGGAGTTCGGTCACTGCCAGCGACCAAGGTCCGTCCGGCCCGTCGAGCACGGCGACGGTCAACTCGCGCCCGGCGATGAAGGGTTCGGCGAGGAGCTCGTCGAAGGTCTGCCACGGTCCCATTACGTCGCGCGCGATCGGATTGCCGACGTTCGACGCGTCGGTGACGATGGCGACGCCGACGCTCGACCCTTCGTTGACCGGCTTGAGGACGTACGGACGCGGCAGCGGGTCGCCGTCGTGCAGGCTCGCCGAGGTCACCACGCGCCCTCTCGGCATCGGGATGCCGAGCGGCACGAGCACCGCCTTGGTCAGCACCTTGTCGATCGCGATCGCCGAGGTGCGCCGCCCCGAATGCGTGTATTTCAACCTCATCAGGTCGAGCATCCCCTGGACGCTGCCGTCTTCGCCGGGCGTCCCGTGGAGCGCGTTGAACACCACGTCCGGCGCCGCGGCGACGAGGCGCGCGGCGACGTCGTGGCCCATGTCGATCGCGGTGACGGCGTGGCCGAGGCGTTCGAGCGCGGCGGCGATCCCCGCCCCGCTCGTCAGCGACACCGCGCGCTCGGCGGACCAACCGCCCATCAGGACCGCGACCTTCATGCGTGCCCGACCCGGGCGATTTCCCAGTGGAGGTCGACGCCGCTGTGGGCGCGGACGCGGGCGCGGACCTCTTCGCCGAGCGCTTCGATGTCGGCGCTGGTCGCGTCGCCGGTGTTGATCAGGAAGTTGGTGTGCTTCTCGCTGACCTGCGCGCCGCCGTGGCGCAGGCCCCGGCAACCCGCGGCATCGATCAAGGCCCATGCCTTTTGCCCGGGCGGGTTGCGGAAGGTCGAGCCGCCGGTCCGCGAGCGCAGCGGCTGCGACGCCTCGCGCTCGGCAGCGATCCGGTCCATCTCGGCCGCGATCGTGGCACGGTCGCCGGGGGTGGCGCGGAACACGCCCTCGACGACGACGCTGTCGGCGGCGAGCGCCGAATGGCGATACGCGAAGCCGAGGTCGGCGGCGGACAGCGTCACGACCGATCCGTCGCGCGCGACCACTTTCGCCTCGACCAGGCAGTCGGACACGTCGCGACCATAGGCGCCGGCGTTCATCCGCACCGCGCCGCCGACCGTACCCGGGATGCCGCGCAGGAATTCGAGCCCCGCGAGGCCGGCATCGCGCGCGGCGCTGGCGACGGTGATGCCCATCGTGGCGGCGCCAGCGCGGACGATTTCGCCTTCGATCGTGACGGTCGCGAACGACTTCGGCAGACGGACGACGACGCCGTCCACCCCGCCGTCGCGGACGATCAGGTTCGAGCCCACCCCCACCGCCATGATCGGCACCCAAGCCGGAATCGAGGCAAGGGTCCGCGCGAGGCCCTCGACGTGCGCCGGGCGGAACAGGAGTTCGGCCGCACCGCCGGTCCGGAACCAGATGAAATCGGCGAGCGAGGCGTCGGCGGCGACCGGGCCCCAGAACTCGGGCGCGGTGAAGCTGCCGGCACGGAGCCGGTATTCGAACACGCTCGGGCTGACCTCGCGCGCCGTCGCCATCATCGCGCCGCCTCGCCAGCAGGCGCTGACCCGACCGCGGCAATCGCGGCGGCAAGGCCCGCCGCCCATTTGGTAATGTCGCCCGCGCCGAGGCAGACGACCATGTCACCGGGCAGGATGATCGCCGCGAGCTGGACCGCGAGGTCGGCGGCGCCCGTCGTCGTTGCCACCGAACGGTGCCCGGCGCGCTTCAGGCCGACGCTCAGCGCCTCGGCGTCGATGCCGTCGATAGGGGCTTCGCCGGCGGCGTACACCGGGGCGACGATCACCATGTCGGCGTCGTTGAACGCGGTCTGGAACTCGGTCATCAGCGACTGCAGCCGGGTGAAGCGATGCGGCTGGACGACGGCGATGACCCGTCCGGCTGCGCCCTCGCGTGCCGCCGACAGCACGGCGCGGATTTCGACTGGATGGTGGCCATAGTCGTCGATGATGACCGTGCCGCCGACCTCGCCGACATGCGTGAAGCGCCGTTTGACCCCGCCGAAGCGGGCGAAGCCGGAGGTGATCGCGTCGTCGCCGATGCCGAGCTCGACCGCGACCGCGACCGCGGCAAGCGCGTTCTGGACATTGTGCCGGCCCGGCATCGGCAGCGTCAGCGGCTCGATCCGGCGCTCGTTGCCTGCCCGGTCGCGGACGACGGCGGTGAAGCGATTGCCACCCGGAACCGGGGTGACGTTCTCGCCGCGGACGTCGGCCTGGGCGGAGAAACCGTAGGTGATGATCCGCCGGTCCTGGACCTTCGGCAGCATCGCCTGGACCTCGGGATGATCGATGCACAGCACGCCGGCACCGTAAAACGGGACGTGCTCGACGAATTCGACGAACGCGTCGCGGACCCGGTCGAAGCTGCCGTAGTGGTCAAGATGTTCGGGATCGATGTTGGTGACGACCCCGATCGTGCCGTGGAGCCGCAGGAAACTGCCGTCGCTCTCGTCGGCCTCGACAACCATCCATTCGCCCGCGCCGAGCCGCGCGTTCGAGCCGTAGGTGTTGATGATGCCGCCGTTGATCACCGTCGGGTCCATGCCGCCGGCGTCGAGCAGCGCGGCGATCATCGACGTCGTCGTGGTCTTGCCGTGGGTGCCCGCGATGGCGACGGTCGACTTCAGCCGCATCAGCTCGGCGAGCATTTCGGCGCGGCGGACGATCGGGATTCGGCGCTCGATCGCCGCCTCGACCTCGGGGTTGGCGCGCTTGATCGCGGTCGAGGTGACGACGACGGCGGCATCGCCGAGGTTCGCCGCGTCGTGGCCGATCATCACCTGGATGCCGCGGTCGCGCAGCCCCTCGACGACATAGGATTCGGCGACGTCGGACCCCTGAACCGTGTAGCCGAGGTTGTGCATGACCTCGGCGATGCCCGACATGCCAATGCCGCCGATGCCGATGAAGTGAATCGTGCCGATATCGCGGGCGATTCCGGTCAAGGATTTGGACCCGTCATGCTGTTGTTCCAAGGCTGGTCGCGAGGTCGGCAAGGTGGGCGCCGGCCCGCGGGTGACCGACGCTCTTGGCCGCTTGCGCCGCGCTTGCCAACGCCCCCGGTGTGTTCACTAGCGAAACAATCGCCGCCGCGAGCGTATCGGGGGTGAAATCGGCCTCGCGCAGCATCGGACCGGCCCCGGCGACGACGAAGCTCGCGGCGTTCGCCGCCTGATGATCGTCGGTCGCGGCAGCAAACGGCACGAGGATCGCGGGACGCCCGGCGGCGGTCAGCTCGGCCATCGTCGACGCCCCCGACCGGGTGATGACGAGGTGCGACGCCGCCAGCCGCGCGGCGAAGTCGGCGAAATAGGTCTCGAGCGTCACGGCGGTTCCCTGCTCGGCATAGGCAGCGCGGACGGCGGCGATATCCTCGGGGCGGCACTGCTGCGTCACGTGCAGCCGCGTGCGCAGGTCGTGCGGCAGCTGCCCGATCGCTTGCGGCACGACGCGCGACAGGATCGTCGCGCCCTGGCTGCCGCCGGTGACGAACAGCTCGATCGCGCCGTCGGTCGCGGGATAGGGGGCCGCCCCGATCGCGGCGATATCGGCGCGGACCGGCAGGCCAGTGAAGACGGTCGCGGCCGCGCCGGCCGGCAGGCGCTGCGTCGGCTCGAAGCTCAGCGCGATCCGCGTGGCCCGGCGCGCGAGCAGCCGGTTGACGCGCCCGAGCACCGCATTCTGTTCGTGGAGCACCGCTGGACGCCGCAGCGCCACCGCGGCGAGCAGCGGCGGCAGCGACGGGTAGCCGCCGAAGCCGATCACCGCCGCGACCTGTTCGCCGAGGAAGAAGCGGCGCGCGTCGGCCCGCCCGCGCCAGATCTTCGCCAGCCCGCCGAGCCAGCGCAGCGGGTTCTTGCCGCCGAACACCGCCGAATCGACGATCCGCGTCGCGACGCCGTCGAACAGCCCGGGAAAGCGCAGGCCGCGCGCGTCGGTCATCAGCGTCACGCGGTGGCCGCGCGCGATCAGTTCGCCCGCCAGCACATGCGCGGGGACCATGTGGCCCCCGGTGCCGCCCGCCGCGACGACATAGTGCCTCATGGCGCGCGCGCCGCCGCCGCATACGGCGACGCCTTGAGATACGGATTGCGCCGGGTCAGCGCGAGGAGCAGCCCCATGCCCATCGACAGCGCGAGGAACGACGAGCCGCCGTGGCTGATGAACGGCAGCGTCATCCCCTTCGACGGCAGCAGCGCGAGATTGACCGCCATGTTGATCGCCGCCTGCAGGCCGAACTGGATCGCGAGGCCGCTCGCGGCAAGGAAGACGAACGGCTCCTCCTCGTCGAGCAGCTGCAGCAGGACGCGGACGACGATGGCGAGATACAGCACCGCGAGCATGAAGCACGCGATCGCGCCGAACTCCTCGCCGATCACCGAGAAGATATAGTCGGTATGCGCTTCGGGCAGGCGGAATTTCATCTGCCCTTCGCCCGGCCCGGCGCCGAACAGCCCGCCCGCCTTGAAACAGTCGAGCGCGCGGTCGATCTGATAGGTGTCGCCGGTGCCCTTGACGAAATGGTCGATCCGTTGCGCGACATGATCGACCGTCAGATAGGCGACCCCCGCCCCGGCGATGGCGAAGCACGCCAGCCCGCCGATGACCATGACGCTCATGCCGGCCAGGATCGCCTGCGTCGCCCATACCGCTGCGAACAGCGCCGTCTGGCCGAAGTCGGGCTGCTTGATCAGCAACACGGCGATGACCGCGAGCAGGCCGAACGACAATTGCATCGTCGGCAGCGTGCGGTCGTCGAAGCGCGCCGCGAGCAGCCACGCGGTGGTGACAATGAATAGCGGCTTGAGGAATTCCGACGGCTGGAGCTGGAAGCCCGGCAGGTTGATCCAGCGCACCGCGCCGTTGACCTCCCCGCCGATGAACGGGACCGCGAACAGCAGGGCGAGGAACACGACCGTGCCGCCGATCGCGAAGCGCTTCGCCCACGCGATCGGCAGCATCGACACGCCGAGCATCACCGGCACGCCGGCGAGCACCCACATGATCTGGCGCTTGAAATAATACAGGTCCTCGACGCGGACATTGCCCCCCGAATAGCGGCGCGCGGCGGCGGGCGAGGCGGCGGCGACGGCGATCACCCCCAGCCCGATCAGGAGCAGGACGAGCGTCAGCAGCGGCTTGTCGATCGTCCAGAACCAGCGGCCGATCGTCGAGCGGTCGTTGCGCGACAGATGCTTCACAGGGCCTCCACGAGTTGGCGGAAGGCGAGCCCCCGCGCCGCATAATCGGTGAATTGGTCAAAGCTCGCGCACGCCGGCGACAGCAGGACGGTATCGCCGAGCCCCGCCGCCGCCGCCGCCGCCGCGACCGCGCGGTCGAGCGTGCCGGATTGAACGACCGGCACGCGGCCGTCGAGGATTTGGCCGAACGCCGGGGCCGCCGCGCCGATCAGATACGCCGCGCGGACGTGGGGCAGGAATGGCAGGCACGCATCGAGCTCGTCGGTCTTGGCCAAGCCGCCGGCGATCCAGTGGACGTGCGCGTAGGCGGCGAGCGCTGGCGCGGTCGACGTCGGGTTGGTCGCCTTGCTGTCGTTGACGTAGCTCACGCCCGACCGCTCGCGGACCCGCTCCATCCGGTGCGGCAGGCCGGGGTAGCTCGCGAAACCCGCGCCGATCGCGTCGTCATCGAGGCCGAGCGCGCGCAGCGTCGCGATTGTGGCGGCGGCGTTCTGCGCATTGTGCGGCCCCTGCAGCGCGGGCCAGCCCGACTGGTCGCCGACGCGGCTGCCGGTGACGACGGTCAAATGCCCCTCACGCCCGGGCTCCAGACCGATTTCGTCGGCAATGCTGCGGGTATAGTCGTCGTCGACCGCGATCACCGCGGCGCTGCCCGGACGCTGCATCGCGAACAACCGCGCCTTGGCGGCGGCGTACGCCGCCATCGTGCCGTGCCGGTCGAGATGGTCGGGGGTGATGTTGAGCAGCACCGCGACGTCGCAGTCGAGGGTGACGGTCAGGTCGATCTGGAAGCTCGACAGCTCGAGGACGTAGACGCCGCCCGCCGGCAGCGGCTCTTCGGACAGGATCGGCGCGCCGATGTTGCCGCCGAGCCGGGCGGGGACGCCGGCCGTCACGAGGACATGGTGGACCAGCGCCGCCGTCGTCGACTTGCCGTTGGTCCCGGTGATGCCGACGACCCTGTGCCGCGGCAGGCCGGCCCGCGCCTGCGCGAACAGTTCGATGTCGCCGATGACCGGAATGCCCGCGGTGATCGCTCGCTGGAACAGCGGCGCATCGTGCGGCACGCCGGGGGACACGATCATCGCGTCGAGGTGCGACAGGTCGGCGGCGTGGAGGTCGGTCAGCCGGCCGCCGAACGCCGCGCGCGCGCCATCGCCGTCGTCCCACGCTAGCGCGTTCGCGCCGCTCGCGGTCAGCGCCGCGACAACCGACTTGCCGGTGCGCGCGAGCCCGTAGACGCCGAAGGTCTTCCCCGCCCAGGCGGCGCTCGTGATCACCGCAGCTTCAACGTCGACAGGCCCGCGAGCGCGAGGATCAGCGACACGATCCAGAAACGGATCACCACCGTCGACTCGCTCCAGCCGAGCTGCTCGTAGTGGTGGTGCAGCGGCGCCATCTTGAACACGCGCTTGCCGGTCGTCTTGAAGCTGACGACCTGGACGATGACGCTGACGGTTTCGAGGACGAACAGCCCGCCGATCAGCAGCAGCACGATCTCGTGATTGGTCACGACCGCGATCGTGCCGAGCGCGCCGCCCAAAGCCAGCGATCCGGTATCGCCCATGAACACCGCCGCCGGCGGCGCGTTGAACCACAGGAAGCCGAGGCACGCGCCGATCAGCGCGCCGACGAACACCGCGAGTTCGCCCGAACCGGGGACGTGGTGGATGCCGAGATAGTCGGAAAAGCGGATGTTGCCCGCGACATAGGCGATCACGCCCAGCGACAGCGCGGCGATGATCACCGGCATCGTCGCCAGCCCGTCGAGGCCGTCGGTCAGATTGACCGCATTGCCCATGCCCGCGACGATGAACGCGCCGAAGACGATATAGCCGAGCCCGAGGTACAGCCCGGCGTCCTTGAGGAACGGCAGGTACAGCGTGTGGCCGTCGCGGGTGCCGATGTACCAGACAGCCGCCCCGGCGATGGCGAACTCGAGCAGCAGCCGCACCCGCCCCGACACGCCCTTGGCCGACCGCTTCACCACCTTGTCGTAGTCGTCGAGAAAGCCGATCGCGCCGAAGCCGAGCGTGACGAACAGGCACGCCCAGGTGAAGCCGTCGGTGACGTCCATCCACAGCACGGTCGCGATCGTCAGCGAGATCAGGATCATCAGCCCGCCCATCGTCGGCGTGCCCTTCTTCGTCAGCAGGTGCGATGCCGGACCGTCGCTGCGGATCGGCTGGCCCTTACCCTGCTTCGCCTTAAGCCAGAGGATGAAGCGCGGCCCGATC
>CAXTPH010000003.1:0-26408 GCA_964245955.1 uncultured Sphingomonadaceae bacterium
AGAACGCCGAATAGACGTAGAAGTCGTACCACTCGACGAGGTTGCCGACCGTGCCCCCGGCGATCGACCTTAGTCGGCTGGCCCCCCGGCTCGCCAACTCAGTGCGCGAGCGGAACCGAGTCCGCCGGCGCGGGCACCGGAGCGGCTGGCGCGGCGGGCGTCGTTTTCTGGAATAGCGGAACGCCGCCTGGGGCAGCGGGCGCGCTGGTCGTCGCCGGCTTGGCGAGGGTGGTGTCGATGACGTGACCACGCTTGTTCGTCGAGGCGAGAACGGCAAGGACGATGCTCGTCAACACGAACAGCGTCGCCAGGATCATCGTCGACCGCGTCAGCAGGTCGGCCGCGCCGCGGGCGGTCATCATGCCGCCAGCATTGCCACCGCCGATGCCGAGCCCGCCGCCTTCCGACTTCTGCAACAGGATCACGCCGACCAGCGCGAGCGAGATGAGGCCGTGGAGGACGAGGATGAAGGTGATGAGCATGGCGGCCTTGGGCGTAATAAGATTCCGCGGATGTAGCGGGGGTGGCCGCGAACCGCAACCGCGCCGGTCAGCGCGACGGCGCGGGGAAACCGAGCACGCTGCGATAGCCGCCCGGGACCGGGCCACCGGTCAGCGTCCCGTCGACCTTGCGGATCGCCGCCTGCATGACGCGCAGCCCGAGGCCGATACGCCGTTGCGGGTCGAGCGACGGCGCCGCCGCTGCCTTGCCGCCATCGTCGCTGCACGCGATGCGGTAGGTGCCGTCGGCGTCGAATGCCCCGGCGAGGATGATCCGGCCGGCGGCGTCCGCGTCGAAACTATGCTTGATCGCGTTCGAGACCAGCTCGTTGACGATCGTGCCGAGCGCGGTCGCCGCGAAGGCCGGACCCGGCAGCGGCGCAAAGTGACCAGTGACGACGACCCCGGCGGGCGCGATGATATCGAGCTGCCGGGTCAGCCGGTCGAGATACTCGCCGAGATCGAGCCAGTCCTCGTCGACTTCAGAGATCATGTCGTGGAGCGTCGCGACCGACGCGATCTGCCGCTCGACCGCCTGCAGGATTTCGCTCGCGTCGCCCGCCGGCCGTCGGTGTTGGAGATGGACGAAGGCGCCGACCGACTGGAGCGAGTTCTTGACGCGGTGGTCGATCTCGCGCCGCAGCAGCGCCTCGCGGGCGAGCGCCGCGCGAAGCTCGACTTGGCGCATGACCTGCGCCGCGAGCAGCCGCAGCGTGTCGCGCTGGAGCGGATCGAGCGTGCGCGGGGCATAGTCGAGGACGCACAGCGTGCCGATCGGCAGTCCCTCGCCGGTTTGCAGCGTCGCCCCCGCATAGAAACGAAATCCCGGCACGGCGAGGCAGAGCGGATTATCGGAAAAGCGCAGGTCGGCGAGCGTATCGGGGATCTCGACGAAATCGCCGGCGAGAATGACATGCGCGCAGAGCGAGCTGTCGATCGGTGTCTCGCGTACGCCGAGCCCGACCTCGGCCTTGAACCACTGGCGGCCGGTATCGATCAGGTTGATGACCGAGACGGGGGTCCCGCAGATACGTCGGGCGAGCTCGACGACGTCGTCGAAGTCACGTTCCCGCGGGGTATCGAGAATGTCGTACTGTTGCAGGGCGATGACGCGCGCGCGCTCGTCGGGATGCAACGGGGCCTTCATTCTGCGGGCGTATCTACTGCGTAAGTTCGCTTGGCAAGCAGACGCCGCGACATAGAGTGCGCGCGCACGGCAACCGGTCGACCGGACATGCGTTGATCGGCCGATGAGGCGAATCCTTCACGCAGCGGCGCTTGCCTTGGCCGGGTCGACCCTCGTGGCGACGCCGCCCGCGGCGACCACGGCCGAACTGGTCAGGCCCTCGGCGGCGGACCCCGCGATACGCCGGTTCGACGATCCCAACGTTGTCATCGCCAACACCAAGGCGGGAGCCGACGCCCCCCTCGCAATATTCATGCCGGGGACTGGAGGGCGTCCGCAAAATGTGCTGCCGCTGCTCAGCGTCGTCGCCAGTCAGGGTTATCGCGTCATCGGCCTGACCTATGATGACGAGCCGGCGGGCAATCTGACCTGCACGCGGCGATCGCCGCCCGCATGCCTCGCACAGTTCCGCGAGATGCGGGTGTTCGGGTCGGGGAGCGGCGGCCCGGTGACAAATCCGCCGGGCGAGGCGATCGTGCCGCGCCTCGCGGCGCTCCTCGCCTATCTGGCGAAGGCGCATCCCGATGCCGGCTGGGGGGCTTATCTGGCCCCCGACGGCGCGCCGAAATGGGACCGGATCGTCGTCTCGGGTCTGTCACAGGGCGCCGGGATGGCGGCGTTTATCGCCAAGCGCGTCACGGTCGCGCGGGTCGTGCTGTTCTCCAGCCCGTGGGACGTCGCGGGCATGGACGACCGGCCGGCGCCGTGGCTGACGCTGCCGTCGGCGACCCCGCCCGACCGCTGGTGGGCCGAGCGCCACGTCAATGAGAAGACGACCGGGTTGCTGGAACACGCCTATGCCGCGCTGCAGATTTCGACCGATCATATCCTGCTGTTCGACAAGGGATTGCCGCCGCGAACCCCCGCCGACAGTCCCAATCCGTATCACGGTTCCACCGTCCGCAACGTCGACTATGCGCCGCAGTGGAAGCGGCTGTACGGCGAAGCTGGACGCTAGGCGGCGCGGACGATCGCGAGGAAGTCCGCCGCCGTCAGGCTGGCACCGCCGACAAGCGCGCCGTCGACGTCGGCGACGTGGAGCAGCTCGGCGGCATTCGACGGCTTGACCGAGCCGCCGTAGAGGATCGGCGAGGCCGCGCCCGCCGCACCGTATTGCGCGACGAGCCGGCGGCGGATCGCTCCGTGCACCTCGGCAACCTGATCGACCGTGGGCGTGCGCCCGGTGCCGATCGCCCAGACCGGCTCGTAGGCGACAGCGAGGTTCGTCGCGCTGTCCGGCAGCGAACCGGCCAGCTGGCCATCGATCACGGCGAGCGTCGTGCCGGCATCGCGCTCGGCCTCGGTTTCGCCGACGCACACCACCGCGGTCAGCCCCGCGGCGAGGACGGCTTCGGCCTTGGCCCGGACATCGGCGTCGCGCTCGCCGAAGTGCGCGCGGCGCTCGCTGTGGCCGACGATGACGAGCTTCGCCCCGGCGTCGGCGAGCATCGCGATCGACACGCTGCCGGTGAACGCGCCCGCGGGCTCGGCGTGGACGTCCTGCGCGCCGACGATCAGCGGCCCCTCCCCCGCCGCGATCCGCGCCCGGTCGATCAGCGTCGCGGGCGGGCAGACGGCGATCGTCACGTGCGACGGCAGGTGCCGCGCGGCATCGGCCATCGCCGCGATCTCGGCAAGCGCGGCGGCGGTGCCGTTCATCTTCCAGTTGCCGGCGATCAGCTTGTGGGGCGTATTCATGCTGCCCGAGTAACAATCTCGCGCGCCGCTGTCACTTGCCGCCGCCGCGCGTCCCGCTTATGCGCCGACGCCATGATCACCCTCTTCCGCAAATATCTGACGTCGTGGTTCGCGCTCGGCATCCTCGGGCTCGTCCTCGTCGCCTTCGCCGTGACCGGGGTCGGCAACACCTCGTTCGGCGGCATCACCGCGAGCGGCGTCGCCACCGTCGGCGGGCAGGACATCAGCGAAGCGAAGCTGCTGAGCGAATTCGACCGCGCGATGCGCCGCGCGCGGCAGCAGGACCCCAAGCTCGACGTCCGCGCCGCCGCGCGCGAAGGTGGGGTCGGCGAGGTCTATGAACAGCTCATCGCCACCACCGCGCTCGAGAAGTTCGGTCAGGACAACGGCGTCGCGATCAGCGACCGGGCGGTCGACGGCGAGATCGCCAGCGTGGACGCCTTCCGCGTCAACGGCAAGTTCGACCAGGCGACGTACAAGAACCTGCTCGCCGCGCAGCGGCTGAGCGAGCGCGACCTGCGTGATGGCCTGCACGGCGACCTCGTCCGCAAGCAGCTGGTCACCCCGGTGATCGCCGCGACGCAGGTGCCGCGGTCGATGGCGGCGCCGTACGCCGCGCTGCTGCTCGAGCGCCGGACCGGGGGCGTTGCCGTCGTCCCCGCCGCGACGATGCCGGTGCCCGCTCCGCCGACCGACGCGCAGCTGACGGGCTATTACGCCAGCCACGCCGCGCAATATACCGTTCCCGAGCGCCGCGGCTTCCGCTTTGCCGCGCTCGATCGCGACAAGATCGCCCGCGGCGTGACGCTCACCGACGCCGAGATCAAGCGCTACTACGACGCCAATCAGGAGACCTATGGCGGCGTCGAGCAGCGCAAGCTCGCGCAGGTGGTCGTCGCCGACGAAGCCAAGGCGAATGCCGTCGCCGCCGCGGTCCGGGGCGGCCAGAGCTTTGCCGCCGCCGCCGCCGCCGCGGGCTTCGCCGCCGCCGATACCGACATCGGCCAGCAGACCAAGGCGAAATTCGCCGCCGCGACGAGCCCGGCCGTCGCCGACGCCGCCTTCGCGGTCGCCGCCGGCAAGGTCACCGCACCGGTCAAGTCGCCGTTCGGCTGGCACGTCGTCGAGACAGTCGCGATCGTGCCGGCGAAGACGCGCAGCCTCGCCGAGGCGCGCCCCGAAATCGTCGCCAAGCTCAGTGCCGACCGCGCCGACCAGTTGCTGTCCGACACCGTCGGCAAGATCGAGGATGCGCTGTCGTCGCGGACGAGCTTCGCCGACGTCGCCAAGACCTATGGGCTGAGCATCGTCGCGGTGCCGCCGGTCACCCGCGCCGGGACCAACCCCGCCGACCCGGCCTACACCGTGCCCCCCGCCGCCGCGCCGCTCGTGGCCAAGGCGTTCGAGGCCGACCCCGCCGACGGCGCCGCGCTCCAGCAGGTGGCGAAGTCGCAGTTCGCCATCGTCGAGCTCGGCGACATCGTGCCGCCGTCGCCGGTGCCGCTGGCGAAGGTCCGCGCCGCGGTCACCGCCGCGTGGATCGACGACGCGCGGATGCGCGCGGCGAAGGCGGTCGCCGACCAGGTCGTTGCCGCGATCGCCAAGGGCAGCACCCTCGACGCCGCCCTCGCCGCCCACCAGCTGCCCGCATCGAAGCCGCTCAACGGTCGGCGGATCGACCTTGCCAACCAGCAGCAGGTGCCACCGCCGGTGCAGGCGTTCCTCCTCCTCGGGGCGGGCAAGAGTCGCGCGATCCCCGCGGGCGCGCAGGGCTATTGGATCGTCCACGTCGACACCGTCACCCCCGGCGACATCGCCACCGCGCCGCAGCTCGTCGAGAGCGCCCGCGCCCAGTTCGGCCAGTCGACCGGTGAAGAGATCGGTGCGGCGTTCGCCCAGGCGGTCGAGGCCGACCTCGGGGTGCGCCGGGACAGCGCGGCGCTCAACGCCGCGACGGCACGGATCGTCGGGACGCCGGCGAAGTAATGCGGTGACGTCCGCCATCGCGCCGGACCGCGCGGCGTTCGACGCCGTTTACGCCGCCGGCCGACCGCAGATGGTCTGGCGGCGGGTGATCGCCGATACCGAGACGCCGGTATCGGCGATGCTCAAGCTCGGCACGCCGGGCAGCGGCGCGTTCCTGCTCGAATCGGTCGAGGGCGGCGCAGTACGCGGACGTCACTCGCTGCTCGGCTTCGATCCCGATCTCGTCTGGCGCGCGACCGGCGACGCGTGCGAGGTCAACCGCCGCTGGCAGACCGATCGCACTGCGTTCGAGCGCTGCCCCGGCGGCACGCTTACCGAACTCCGCGCCCTCGTCGCCGCGTGCCGCATGGACGTGCCCGCCGGCATGCCGCGCGCGCTGTCGACGCTCGTCGGCTACATGGGCTACGAGACCGCGCGGCTCGCCGAGCGCCTGCCCGCGCCGAAGGCCGATCCGCTCGGCGTACCCGACCTGCTGTTCGTCCGCCCGACGCTGCTGCTGGTGTTCGACCGGTTGACCGACGAGCTGTTCCTCGTCGCCCCGGTCTTCCCCGGCGAGGTCGCGGCCGAGCACGCCTATGCCGCCGCGGTCGAAGCCATCGAGACCGCACAGGCGAAGCTCGCGCAGCCCGTTCCCGCCGCCGCGCGCATCGCGGCCATGCTGCCCGACGGCGCGCCCGCCGCAGTCCTGCCGCCGGGCCGCTACGAAGCGATGGTCGGCGCGGCGCAGGAGCTGATCGCCGCCGGCGACATCTTCCAGGTCGTCCTCGCCCAGCGCTTCACGCTCGATTTCCCGCTGCCGCCGTTCGACCTGTACCGCGCGCTGCGGCGGATCAACCCGTCGCCGTTCCTGTATTTCCAGGACCTGCCCGGCTTCGCGCTGATCGGGTCGAGCCCCGAAATCCTCGTCCGCGTCCGCGACGGCGAGGTGACGATCCGCCCGATCGCGGGCACGCGCCCCCGCGGCCGCGACGCAGTCGACGACGCGCGGCTGCGCGACGAACTGCTTGCCGACCCGAAGGAACTCGCCGAGCATCTGATGCTGCTCGACCTCGGGCGCAACGACGTCGGCCGCGTCGCCGCGCCGGGCAGCGTCGTCGTCACCGACCGCTACGGCGTCGAGATGTACAGCCACGTCATGCACATCGTCTCGAACGTCCGCGGCGACCTCGCGCCCGAGCACGACGCGATCGACGCCCTTCTCGCGGGCTTCCCGGCGGGCACGGTCAGCGGCGCGCCGAAGGTCCGCGCGATGGAAGTGATCCACGACCTCGAGGCCGAGAAGCGCGGACCGTACGCCGGCGGGGTCGGTTATTTCTCGCCCGACGGCGCGATGGACAGCTGCATCGTGCTGCGCACCGCGGTGGTCAAGGACGGCGTCATCCACGTCCAGGCGGGTGCCGGCATCGTCGCCGACAGCGTGCCGGCGAGCGAGGACGCCGAGTGCCGTGCCAAGGCGGGCGCGCTGTTCGCCGCGGCGCGCGAGGCGTTGGCGCGCGCGGGCGACGCGGGCTTCGGGCAGTAGCCGCCGTGACCGATAGCGACGGGCGTGTCGCCCTTCGCGCGGCGATCGACGCGCATATCGTCCGTCTCGTGGCCCGCGCCGCCGCCGAAGGGTGGCCGATCCGCGCCGATCATTGTTTTCTGCGGATCGCCTACGACACGGCGGTCGGCGCGAAGTGGGACACGCTGCATCCCCGGCCCGCGTGGCGGTCGCTGCCGCTCGACCGGCTGGCGGCGGCGGTCGCGGTGCTGGCTCGCCTCGATGACGAGGGACGGCGTGCGCTCGATCCGTTGAACGCCGCCAGTCTCGCCTTCCGTCGCGCCGCCCGCTAGACCCGCCCCCATGATCCTCGTCATCGATAACTACGACAGCTTCACCTACAACCTCGTTCACTACCTGCTCGAGCTCGGGACGGCGGTCGAGGTGGTGCGCAACGACGTCGTCACCGCGCGTGAGGCGCTGGCGATGCGGCCCGACGCCATCGTCCTGTCGCCCGGGCCGTGCGCGCCGGCGCAGGCGGGTGTCTGCCTCGACCTCATTGCCGCCGTTGCCGAAACGCGCACCCCGCTGCTCGGGGTCTGCCTCGGCCATCAGGCGATCGGCGAGGCGTTCGGCGGGCGGGTCGTCCGCGCCGCGCAGGTGATGCACGGCAAGACGTCCGAGGTGACCCACGACGGCTCAGGGGTGTTTGAGCGCCTGCCGTCGCCGTTCGTCGCGACGCGCTACCATTCGCTGATCGTCGAGGCCGCCACCCTGCCCGACACGCTCGTTGCCAATGCGCACACCGACGACGGCACGATCATGGGCCTCCGCCACCGGACGCTGCCGATCCACGGCGTCCAGTTCCATCCCGAGAGCATCGCCAGCGAGCACGGCCACGCGCTCCTCGCCAACTTCCTCGACCTCGCGGGCGCCCGCACCGTCCAGCCCGCGTGACTCGCCTGCCCGACTCGCGTGCCCCGCTTGCGGCGGACGAAGCCGCGAGCGCGTTCGCCTACCTGCTCGACGGCGGCGCGAGCGACGCCGACGCCCGCCGCTTCCTGACCGACATGGCCGAACGCGACGAGACGGGCATCGAGATCGCTGCGGCCGCCCAGGCAATGCGCGACCGCATGATCCCCGTCACCGCTCCGGCGAACGCGATCGACGTCTGCGGCACGGGGGGCGACGGCAGCCATTCGCTCAACGTCTCGACCGCGGTCGCGATCGTCGTCGCCGCCGCCGGGGTGCCGGTCGCGAAGCACGGCAACCGCGCCGCGTCGAGCCAGGCGGGTGCCGCCGACACGCTCGAGGCGCTCGGCCTCGACCTCGACCGCGCGTCCGATGCCGCCGAGGACACGCTCGCGTCGCTCGGCATCGCCTTCCTGTTCGCGCAGACGCATCATCCCGCACTGGCGAAGCTCGCTCCCGTTCGCCGCGCCATCGGGCGGCGCACCGTTCTCAACCTGACCGGTCCCGCTGCCAACCCCGCGCGCGTCACCCGCCAGCTGATCGGCGTCGCCCGCCCCGGCTTCCTCGGCGTGTTTGCCGGGGCAATCGCGCGGCTCGGCACCGATGCGACGCTGCTCGTCGCCGGCGACGAGCCGCTCGACGAGCTGTCGGTCGACGGGCCGAGCACCCTGCTGTGGGTCGGCGGCCCCGCGCCGGAGGCGCACGCAGCACAGTCCGAGCGCGTCACGCCCGAAACCGCGGGCCTGCCGCACCACCCGCTCGCGGCGCTGCGCGGCGGCAGCGCCGCCTCCAACGCCGCCGCGCTGACCCGCCTCCTCGCCGGTGAGCCGGGGGCGTATCGCGACGCCGTGCTGTTCAACGCCAGCGCCGCGCTGCGGGTAGCGGGCGTTGCGCGCGACTGGCACGCGGGCGTCGCGCAAGCGGCAATGGCGATCGATACCGGCGCGGCGGCGCGGCTGCTCGCCGCATGGATCGCGCATTAGAGGCGGCTCAGATTTGCAACGGCGGGATCGGGGTAAACAGATGGCGTGGCGTCGCGTAATCCTAATGGCGGCACTGTTTGCAGCCGCGCCCGCCGTTGCCGCCCAGCCGGGCTGTCGTCCGCTTGTCGAGCACCTGACCCTCAAGCTCGGCGGGGCCCTGAGCCGCGCCGAGATCCTCCGTCCGCCCGGCGGACCGTCGCGCGCGATCATGGTCTTGATCCATGGGTCGGACGTCGCCGACCTCGACAACAGCATCGTCGGTGCGGGCGGCCGGATCGTGTCGACCCCGCTCAAAGACGTTGCGACGGCGATGGCGTGCGCCGGGATCGCAACGATCCGCTACGACAAGCGCTTCGTCTCCGGTCCCGACACGGTCGATAGGGCGGCATTCGATAAGGCCAATCTCAACGATTTCCTCGCCGACGCGACCACCGCGCTCGAGGCGGCGAAGGCGCTGCCCGACCTGCGCGCGGTCCCCGAACTCGTATTCGGCTGGAGCGAGGGAACCACGGTCGCAGCGGCGCTCGCGGCGAAGCGGCCGTCAATCCGAGGGGTCGTCCTCCAGGCCCCGGTGATCCCGTCGTTCGCCACTTCGCTCCAGCGCGATTACCCCCGGGTCGGTGCGCCGTACATGCTGCTCTATGCTACCAACGGCGCGGTCGATGCGACGGCGATCGCGCGCGCGGCGGCGGGACCCGGCGGGGTGATCACTCAGATTTACATCAAGATGTTCAAGGGTTTCCGCCCCGATGAAACGATCAACCCATTGCTCGATCGGAACCACGACGGGAAGATCGACATTGCCGCCGAAGCGACGCCCGTCATCACCGGCTGGTTTGCCGACGGACCCGATGGCGGGCTCAGCATCTATGCGACCGGGGTCGCGCTTCCGGGCGTTGCCAAGCAATTGCCGTCGATCGGCGCGCCGGTCTTGATCGTCCAGGGCGAAGCCGACGGCGCGATCGACGCCGTCGACGCGCGGGCGCTTCGCGACGCGGCTCCGCCGCGCCTGACGGTCCGGCTGTACCCGGGGCTCGGCCACACGCTCGGTCCGTCGCCATCGCCGCTCGAGGATCAGTTCCTGCCGATCTCCCCCGCCCCGCTCGCCGACATGGTCGCGTGGGTCCGTGCGACGATCGACTGACCTTTCGCCCCCGCCGCGACCGGGCTACACCCTGCCAATGTCCGACCTGCTCACCCGCATCTGCGCATCGACCCGCGCCGAAGTCGACCGGCGCAAGCCGCTGGTTTCATTCGCCGATCTCGATCATGCCGCGGCGTCGCAAACCCCGCCCCGCGGCTTCCGTGCCGCGCTCGACCGCGCCCCCGGCTTCGCGCTGATCGCCGAGATCAAGAAGGCGTCGCCGTCGAAAGGCGTCATCCGCGACCGGTTCGACCCCGCCGCCCACGCCCGCGCCTATGCCGCCGGCGGCGCAGCGTGCCTGTCGGTGCTAACAGATGTCCCTTATTTTCAAGGACATGATGACTATCTCGTCGCCGCGCGCGCCGCCTGCGACCTGCCGGTGCTGCGCAAGGACTTCATGCTCGACCCGTGGCAGGTCGCAGAAGCGCGGGCGATCGGCGCCGATGCGATCCTGATCATCGTCGCCGCGCTCGACGACGGCCAAATGGCCGAGATCGAGGCCGCCGCGGCCGAGCGCGGGATGGACGTCCTCGTCGAGGTCCACGACGCCGCCGAACTCGATCGCGCGCTGCGGCTGGAGTCGCGGCTGATCGGCGTCAACAACCGCGATCTGCGCGACTTTTCGATCGATTTCGCGCGAACCTATGAGTTAGTCGGACTGGCCCCGGCGGGGTGTACCTTCGTCGCGGAGAGCGGGCTGACCGGCCCCGCCGACCTCGCCGCGATGGCCGCTCACGGCGTCCGCGCGTTCCTCGTCGGCGAGAGCCTGATGCGGCAGGACGATGTCGAAGCGGCGACCCGGACCCTCCTCGCCGCATGGCTCTGACCCACCTCAACCCCGCCGGCGAGGCGCGGATGGTCGACGTCTCGGCCAAGGCGGTCACCGGCCGCGTCGCGGTCGCCGAAGGTATTATCACCATCGCCGCCACAGCGCTCGCCGCGATCCGCGACGCCAGCCTCGCCAAGGGCGACGTCATCGCCGTCGCGCGTGTTGCCGGGATCATGGCGGCCAAGCGCACCGCCGAGCTTATTCCGCTGTGTCACCCGTTGCCGATCAGTGGTTTGGAGCTTGATCTTGCGATCGAAGGCGAAGGCATTCGCGCGACCGCGACGGTCCGTACGACGCACAACACCGGCGTCGAGATGGAGGCGCTGACCGCGGTGTCGGTTGCGCTGCTGACCGTTTACGACATGGCGAAGAGCCTCGATCGCGGCATGACGATCGGCGGCATCCGCCTGCTCGCGAAGCGCGGGGGGAAATCGGGCGACTGGCTGGCGACCGAGCAGTGACTCCGCTGCTGCCGGTCGAGGACGCCCAGGCGCGTCTCCTTGCCGGCGTCACTGCTCTCTCGGCGGAAATGGTCGGGTTCACCGCCGCGCTCGGGCGCATACTCGCTGCCGATGTCGTGGCGACGCTGACCCAGCCGCCGTTCGCCGCCTCGGCGATGGACGGTTACGCCATCCGCTGGACCGATCGCGCCGGGCCGTGGCGGCTGGTCGGCGAAAGCGCAGCGGGCCGGGGCTTCGACGGCGAGGTCGGACCGGGTGAAGCGATCCGCATCCTGACCGGCGCCCCGATGCCCGCCGGTGCCGACACCGTCGTCGTCCAGGAAGACGTCGCGCGCGATGGCGATCGGGTGGTGCTGACGGGCGACGGTCCGCCGCGCGAAGGCGCCCACATCCGCCGCGCCGGGCTTGACTTCGCCATCGGTCAGCCGGTCGCCCGGGCCGGGCAGCGCGTTACCCCGGCGCGGATCGGCGTCGCCGCCGCCGCCGGGCATGCCACGCTTCCGGTTCACCGCCGCCCGCGCGTCGCGCTGCTCGCGACCGGCGACGAGCTCGTGCCGCCGGGGGTCGCGCCGGGGCCCGACCAGATCGTCAGCTCGAACGGGGCGATGCTCGCGGCGCTACTCGGGGAGCATGCCGACGTGATCGACGGGGGCATCGTCGCCGATACGCGTGAGGCGCTCGCAGCGGCGATCATTGCCTGCGATGTCGACGTCCTCGTGACGATCGGCGGGGCGTCGGTCGGCGACCACGACCTCGTCCAGCCCGTATTGCGCGAGCTTGGCGCGGCGATCGATTTCTGGCGCATTGCCCTCCGCCCGGGCAAGCCGATGCTCGCCGGGACCTTGGGCACCACGCGCGTCGTCGGACTGCCGGGCAACCCGGTGTCGGCGTTCGTCTGCGCGACGCTGTTCGTCGTGCCGCTGCTGCGCGCACTCGGCGGCGATCCTGATCCGCTGCCGCGCACGACGCCGTTCCGCCTCGGGGTCGACTTGCCCGCGAACGGCCCGCGCCGCGACTATCTCCGGGCGGTCGTCGACGGCGGGTGTGTTGCCCCGGCGTCGCAGCAGGACAGCGCCATGCTTCGCGTGCTCGCCGACAGTAATGTGCTCATTGTCAGAGCGCCGCTGGCCGAAGCTCTAGCCGCAGGCGAGTTGGTGGATTGCATCGTGCTTGACACCATATCTGGTGTTGCCTAAACGTTCTTCATCGGTTCCTTCGACGGAGAACGGCGATGCTGACGCGCAAGCAACATGACCTGCTGACCTTCATCAACGGCCGTCTCAGCGAGAGCGGGGTGTCGCCGTCGTTCGAAGAAATGAAGGAGGCGCTCGCGCTCAAGTCGAAGTCGGGGGTCCATCGTCTGATCAACGCGCTCGAGGAGCGCGCCTTCATCCGCCGCCTGCCGAACCGCGCGCGAGCGCTCGAAATCCTGCGGATGCCCGAGACCGTTCAGCGCGCCGCGACGGCGGCGCCGCGAGGCGAGGTCGTCCATGCCGATTTCCGCAAGCGCCCGACCCCGGCGAACGATATCGTTGAGCTCGCGCTCCACGGCCGAATCGCCGCCGGTCAGCCGATCGAGGCGTTCGAAGAGGACCGGATGCTGTCGGTTCCCGCTGCGCTGCTGGGACCGGGTGACCATTATGCGCTCGAGGTCTCGGGAGACTCGATGGTCGATGCGGGCATTCTCGATGGCGACTATGCCCTCGTCCGCCGCTGCGACACCGCGCGTGACGGCGACATCGTCGTCGCGCTGGTCGATGGCAATGATGCGACGCTCAAGATCCTCAAGCACGCCAAGGGCATGGTCGAACTCGAGCCGGCGAATGCGATGTATTCGACCCAGCGCTACCTGCCGTCGCGGGTCCGGGTGCAAGGCAAGCTGGCTGGGCTGCTGCGCCGCTACGCCTGAAGCCTAGATCTTTAGTAACCCGGCTCGTCGGGTGTCGCCGCGATCGATGGTGACCGCTAGCTTTGGCCCGCTGTCCCGCCCGCGCGTGGCCGCCACACCTGCGGTTGTGGCATCCACGGATGGTCGCCGGTAAGCTCGCCGACGGTCTCAACACGACGCGGCGACAGCCAGATCGCGACCGCGCCGCTGGTACCGAGCGCGGTCCGGTCGAGCTTGAGCCAGCGCGGCGTGCACCAGTCGGGCAGCCGCCGGTCGCTGACGACGATATCGGCGGCGGCACACGCCGGGCCGAAACGCGGCTGGCCGATGCGGTCCTTCGACAGCGTCGCGAGCAGCCGGATCGCGCCGCGCCCCTGCCCGACGCGCGCGACGCAGGCATCGACGGTACAGTCGCCCTGCGGGAGGTCGGCGATGGCGGCGTCGGCGGTCGAAGCAGTCACGCCGCCCCAGACGTCGCGGAGATAGTCCCCGGTCCGGTCGCGGAGCAGCGCCAGGCGCGGCCCGTCGCCGTCGTACGCGTCGAGCAGGACCGCGACATGATGGCCGTCGGCGCTGACGAGCAGATCGGGCGGGGGGGCCGTGAGCGCGATCACTGCTCCAACCACGACCGGGACCGCGCCGAACCAGCGGACGCGGCCCTGCCAGATGAACAGCCACAGCCCGCCGCCGACAAGCAGGGCATAGGCAGTAACCGGCATCAAGCTCAACCGGACCACCGACCCCGGCCATCCGGCGACCCAGACCGCGAACGCGATCAGCGCGCTCATTGACTTACCCAGCGCCCACCACGCCGGGGCGGCCAGCCCGAGGGGATCGAGCAACAGCGCAAGCACCAGCACCGGCATGATGACGAAGCTCGTCCACGGGATCGCCAGGAGATTGGCGACGACCCCATACGCCCCGGTCTGATTGAAGTGGAACAGCGCGGTCGCCGACAGCAAGGCCTCGGCGATGACCCCGGTGACGAGCAGCCCGGCCATGTGCTGCAGCGTCCGCGACCACCACGCCGCGTTCTGCCGCGGCGCCGACAACCAGCGTCCGAGCCGTGAGTTGAACAGCGCGACCAGCCCGGTGACGGCGGCGAAGGTCAACTGGAAGCTCGGCCCGAGCAGCGCTTCGGGACGGACCGCCATGATGACGAACCCGCCCGCCGCGAGCAGCCGCAGCGACAGCGCCTCGCGCCCCATGATGACGCCGAGCAGGACGATGACCGTACCGATACACGACCGCACCGTCGGCACCTGCGCGCCGGCGAGGACGGTGTAGCCGATGCCCGCGGCCGCCGCCGCACCCGCCGCGATCGCCTTTAATGGCCAGCGCAGCGCGATCCACGGGATCAGCGCGAGGAGCGCGCGGGTCAGCCACATCGTCCCGCCGACGACGATCGCGATATGCACCCCCGAGATCGACAGCAGGTGCGCCATCCCCGAGTAGCGCATCGCAAGATTGGTCGCTTCGGAGATCTGCCCTTGGTCGCCGGTGACGAACGCCGCCGAGATCGCGCCCGCGTCGCCACCGACCTCGCGCTCGATCCGGTGCGTCAGTCGCGCGCGCCGATCGTCGAGCCACGCCGCGACCCCGGCGGGTCGCGACGCCGGGCGCGTGATGATGGTCGGCCCGAGCGGATAGCCGGTTGCGCCGAGCTGGTCGAACCATTCGCGCCGGGCGAAGTCGTAGCCGCCGGGAAAGCTCGGTCCCTGCGGCGGCAGCAGCGTCGCGCGCAGCTTGACCCGCGCGCCCGGTGTCAGGCCCGGCGGGACCGCGCTCGTCTTTAGGCTGATGCGGACGTGCGGCGGCAGGCCGGGGTCTTCGGGGGCGAGCTGGAACCGGACCTGCCCGCGTCCGCTGCGGATCTCGACCGCCTCGATGGTGCCGGCGATGTCGCCTTGATATCGGTCGCGGAGAACCGGCAAGGCGACGTCGGCGCTGCGCCACGCCGCGATACCGACGCCGAGCGCGACGAGCACCCCGCCCCAGGCGAGCATGCGCCCGGCGGTCCCGCGGATGATGGTCCCCGACCCTGCGACCCCGAGCGCGGCGACGACGGCGGCAAGCCGCTGGCCCTCCCACGGCAGCATGAAATAGAGCGTGATGCCGAGCCCGAACGCGACCGGCGACCACAAAGGCACCTGCGCGCGTTCGGCGTCGAGCCAGTCGTCGATCCGCCGTCGCATTGCAGACGCGAACGAACGCCACCGAGCCGCCCCGGCGACCGGCGCATCAGCGATCGACGCCATTCGCCTCCACGAGCGTCTTGCGATGGCGGCGCATCGTCAACCGCCAGCCCGCGAAGCTCGCGACCCCGACGATCAAGAGGATCGCGCCGAAACCGACCTGCATTACCTCCGGCCGCGCAGGCCCGGGAAAGAGATCCGACAGCAGCGACGGCCGGAATATCACCAGCGCCAGCATTAGCATGTCGAACCCGCCAAACCAGGCGAGCAGCGCGCTCGCGGCGGACCCCCGCTTGCGGGCTAACGGCGGCTCAATTATCGCCGGACGGCACAACCGGACCCGACTGGCCCCCGCTCGTTCGCCTGTGCTAGACACGCGCGCCTCCCCGACCCCGCCCCGATCATTGGACAAAAGCCGCATGGGTGCAACGCCCGACCAGCCTGTCGTCACTCGCTTCGCCCCCTCCCCGACCGGGTTCCTCCATATCGGCGGGGCGCGGACGGCGTTGTTCAACCTACTCTTTGCGCGGCACCACGGCGGCAAGTTCCTGCTGCGGATCGAGGACACCGACCGGGCGCGGTCGACGCAGGCGGCGGTCGACGCGATCCTCGATGGGATGCGCTGGCTCGACCTCGACTGGGACGGCGATCCGGTAATGCAGTTCGCACGCGCCGGCCGCCACGCCGAGGTCGCGCGGGCGCTGCTCGCGAGCGGCCACGCCTACCGCTGCTATGCGACCCCCGAGGAACTGGAAACGATGCGCGCTGAGCAGCGCGCGGCGAAGCTGCCATTGCGCTACGACGGACGCTGGCGCGACCGCGACCCCGGCGACGCCCCGGCCGACGCGCCGTTCGTCATCCGCTTCCGCGCGCCGAAGGACGGCAGCGTCACGATAAATGACCGGGTGCAGGGTAACGTAACCGTCGCCAACGCCGAACTCGACGACATGGTCCTGCTCCGCTCCGACGACACGCCGACGTACATGCTCGCGGTCGTGGTCGACGATCACGACATGGGGGTGACGCACGTCATCCGCGGCGACGACCACCTCAACAACGCCTTCCGCCAACTCGCGCTGATCCGCGCGCTGGAGTGGCCCGAGCCGGTCTATGCGCATATCCCGCTGATCCACGGCAGCGACGGGGCGAAGCTGTCGAAGCGCCACGGCGCGCTCGGGGTCGACGCGTATCGCGACGAGATGGGAATGCTGCCCGAGGCGGTCGGCAACTACCTGCTCAAGCTCGGCTGGGGCCACGGCGACGACGAGTTCATCGACCGGGCGCAGGCGATCGAGTGGTTCGACCTCGACGGCATCGGCCGCGGCCCGGCGCGGTTCGACCCCAAGAAGCTCGAGAGCGTCAACGGCCACTACCTGCGCCTCGCCGACGATGCGCGCCTTGTCGACCTCGTCGCGCCGCGGATCGAAGCGTTGCTCGATCGCGCCCTCGACGATGGCGAGCGGACCTTGCTGCAGCGCGGTATGGCCGAGCTAAAGCTGCGCGCGAAGGACCTCGATGAGCTCGCCGCCTCCTCGCTGTTCTACTTCCGCGCGCGCCCGATCGCGATGGACGCAGGTGCACAAAAACTGTTAGACGCAGGCGCAATCGACGTGCTGGAGGCGGTGCAACTGGCGCTTGCCGGGGTCGACTGGTCGGCACCGGTGTTGGAGGCGGCGGTGCGGCAGGTCGCCGAAAATCGCGGCCTCAAGCTCGGCAAGGTCGCGCAGCCGCTCCGCGCGGCGGTGACAGGGTCGGCAACGTCGCCGGGGCTGTTCGAAGTAATGGACCTGCTCGGGCGCGATCAAGCGTTGGGGCGGATCGACGATGTGGTGAAGAAAGGGATTTCCGCATGACCGAATCGGCCCATCTCGACGTCGATGGCAAAGGCTTCGACTATCCGGTCATGGCCGGGACGGTCGGGCCGGAGGTCGTCGACATCCGCAAGCTATACGGCAACACCGGCCGCTTCACTTACGACCCCGGCTTCACCAGCACCGCCGCGTGCGAATCGAAGATCACCTATATCGACGGCGACGCCGGTATCCTGCTGTATCGCGGCTATCCGATCGACCAGCTCGCCGAGCAGTCGAACTTCCTCGAGGTCGCGCATCTACTGCTCAACGGCAACCTGCCGAACGCAACCGAGTATGCCAACTTCTCGCGCAACATCACTCGCCACACGATGATCCACGAGCAGCTCGCGACCTTCTACCGCGGCTTCCGCCGCGACGCGCATCCGATGGCGATCATGTGCGGCATCGTCGGCGCGATGGCAGCGTTCTACCACGATTCAACCGACATCCACGATCCGCAGCAGCGGGTCATCGCGAGCCACCGGCTGATCGCGAAGATGCCGACGCTCGCGGCGATGGCGTATAAATATTCGATCGGCCAGCCGTTCCTCTACCCCGACAACTCGCTCAGCTTCTCGGCCAACTTCCTGCGGATGACCTTTGGCGTGCCCGCCGAGCCGTACGTCGTCGACCCGGTCATCGAGAACGCGATGGAGAAGCTGCTGATCCTCCAGGCCGACCACGAGCAGAACGCGTCGACGTCGACCGTCCGGCTTGCCGGATCGTCGGGGGCGAACCCGTTCGCGTGCATCTCGGCCGGCATTGCTTGCCTATGGGGTCCGGCCCACGGCGGGGCGAACGAGGCCGCACTCAATATGCTCCGCGAGATCGGCACGCCCGACCGTATTCCCGAGTTCATCCAGCGCGCCAAGAACAAGGACGACCCATTCCGCCTGATGGGGTTCGGCCATCGCGTCTACAAGAATTACGATCCGCGGGCGAAGGTCATGGCGGGGGTGGCGAAGCAGGTGCTCGACCAGCTCGGCATCGCCGATCCGATCTTCGACGTCGCCCGCGAGCTTGAGCAGATCGCGCTAAACGATCCGTATTTCATCGACAAGAAGCTGTATCCCAACGTCGATTTCTACTCGGGCGTCGTCATGTCGGCGATCGGCTTCCCGACGTCGATGTTCACCGTGCTGTTCGCGATCTCGCGCACCGTCGGCTGGATCGCGCAGTGGACCGAGATGATGGAAGATCCCGAGCAGAAGATCGGCCGCCCGCGCCAGCTCTACACCGGCGCGACGCACCGCGAATATGTGCCGCTCGACCAGCGGTAGGGGTTAACGGCGTTCGGCGAGGCGCTTGAACGTGCGCCACTGCGCGGCGAAGAAGCTGGCGGTGGCGTAGGCGGCAAGGGCCGCGAAACCGGCGGTCCATTGGCCGAACACGGCGAACGGCAGCCACGTCCAGAGCAGGGTGTCGCGCCGCGCGGCGACCAGGCCGAGCCGCTGCTCGACGATCCCGGTGGCGTCGAGCGGCCTGCCGGTCATCCGCCGATAGAAGCCCCGCTGGACGTGCTCGGCGAGCATGAACCCGACGAGCATTGCCCCGAGCGGCCACGCACCGGGCGTATGGCTCGCGGCAAAATGCGCGGCGACCGCGGCGAACCAGCCGTAGGGGACCGCATCGATCACGCGCGGGGCCAAGCGCAGACGTTCGACCCGTACCCGCGCGAGCTTGGCGGCAACGCTTACCACCGGCCCGAACACGATCGCGAGCAGGAGGCCGGTCGCCAGCCAGCCGCTGGCGAAGGCAACCCCGGCCGCCAGCGCGATCGCCAGCCCCGCCGCCCCGACCGCTTCGGCGGTCACCGGCAACGGCAGCAGCAGCCGCGCTGCCGCATCGACGACCGGGCGATGCAGCCAGCGCCCGACCCAATCGCGGCAGCCGGGCTCGGCCGCCGCGAGCAGGCGATCGGTCGCCAGCCCGGCGCTATCGGCGTCGTCGGGTTGCGCCCAGACGAACGCGACCTCCCGGCCAAGCTCCGCGTCGAACTCGGGCAATGTCGTCAGGTCGACCCGCGTCGCCCCTGCCGCTAGCGCCGCGCGAAGCAGGGTCGGCGCCAGCTCCCATTCGCCAAGCGTCTTTATGGTCTCGCGCACCAGCGCCGCGGGATAGAGCGCGATGCCGGCGGCCATATCATGAAGGTCGATCCGCTCGGTCCCGCGGCCAAGCGTGGCGGGCCAGGTTGCGACGGCGGGAGCGGTCGCGGCGCGCATCGCCCGCACGATGCGATCGTCGAGGACAACGCCACGATCGACGATGAGCACGTCGCCGTCGAGCCGGGCGGTATCGACCCCGCCCCCATCGGCGGCGACGATCGCGGTGCCGCCCGCCAGCCGCACCTGTCGCAGTTGGCGGTCGAGGACACTCTGCCCCCCGACAAGCAGCGGCACGGCCGTGCCCGGCGGTGGCGGCGAAGCGAACAGGAGTGCGGTCGGCATCGCCGCGGGTCATACGGGGCGGCAACCAATTCTGCCAAGCCCGGCCCTGTCATCCCCCGGCGGCGGGTGTTAGACCTTGGCGATTGCAACCGCCGCGCGAAGGTGACCGTCCCACCGTGACCGATCTGTTCGAGACTTCGCGCCGCCGTCCCGTCGTCATCCTGCTCGTCGGCCTCGTGTGGCTGATCGTCGTCGCGGCGGCGATTATCGCAGGCACGATGACCGGCAGCTTCGCGCAGCACGATCCGGTCCTGATCGCCGGGCTGGTCGCACAGCTCGTCGTCCAGATCGCGGCGCCGCTCGCGGTCACTGTCATCGGCATCGAACTGATCCGGCGGCTCGGACGCGGCGACGCCGAGCGGCTGACCGAACTCGAGGCGCGGACCGCGGCGGCGGGGGCGCTGACGACGACGATCCGCGACGGCCTAATCGATATCGACGCGACGCTCGCCGCCGTCGTCAGCCGGGTCGACGGACTGCGGTCGGCGACCTCAAGCGAGGGCGGCGGCCTCGTCGATGCCGCGGCGCGGCTCGAAGCCGGAGCAGCGATGCTGCGCGCGGCGAGCACGACGGCGACCGGGGCCGCGACGGCGCTCGAAGGCCGGCTGCCCGAAGCGCAGCGGCAGGCGAATTCGCTCGCCGGCATCCTCGGGCGGACCGCGACCGAAACCGCGCGCCAGCTCGAAAGCGTCGAGACGATGCTCGCCGGGGTCTGGGCGCGGAGCGACGCGGCGGCCGAGCAGGCGACCACCGTCAGCGCGACGATGGCCGGACTGATCGCCGGGATCGAAAGCGCGGCGGTGTCGGCAGGCGCGGCGATCGCCTCGCGGACCGAAGCGTTGGATAGCACCGTCGACGCCGCGCTTGACCGGACGACCGCCGCGCTCGACGCGACCCGCGACGGCATCCACGTCCAGACCGACGCGCTGCTCGCCAGCGTCGACCAGGCGCGCGTCGCGCTCGACGCGATCGGCGGCGAGGCGGCACGTCGGATCGGCGAGCGCCTCAACGAGGTCCTGCGCTTGGCCGATACGCTCGGCGGGCGCTTCGACGCGCACGATGCTCGCAGCGCGGCGATGGTCGCCGACATCGAACGCAGCTTCGCGGTCCTCGACAAGCGGCTCGGCCACGCGTCGGCGATGGGCACCGCGACGCTCGACGGCTTCCACACGCGCATGGCGGCGATCCGCGACACCGCCGACGCGGTCAACCCGCCGCTCGCCCGCGCCAACGCCGCGCTCGACGACGCGCATGCGGGGGTCGCGCGGCTGACCGATGGCGCCCGGACGGTGATCGCGACGCTCGACGAGCACCTGCCGGTCCATGCCGAGGCACTCGCGGCGCTCAACACCGGCGTCGACCGGCTGAACGCCGAGACCGTCGCGCTCGCCGCCCCGGCGGAAGCGACGCGCGCGGCGACCGCCGAGATCGCCGCGACGCTGACGGCGGCCCAGGCGACGCTGGCGGCGGTCGAGGGGACGGCGCAGGGGGCGGCGCTGACCTCGGCGCAGGCGTTGATCGAGGTGCTGTCGCGGGTCCGCGAAGTCGCCAACGCCACGGCGGGCACGATGCGGTCGACGCTCGAAGGGATCGTCGCCGAGGCCGAGGCGGCGCTCGACGCGGCGGGGACGGCACGGGCGCGGAAGGCGTTCGGCGACCCGATCCGCGCCGAGATCGCCGGGCTCGACGGTGCCGTCACCGGGGCCGCGGCCGTGGCGCAGGCGACCGCTGACCGGATCGCCGCGCGGTTGCTCGGGCTGACCGCGACCGTCGCCACGGTCGAGGCGCGGATCGACGAGGTCGACACGCGCTACGACCTGCGGCTCCGCGACGACATCTCGCGCCGGTCGGCGGCGTTGCTCGACTCGCTCAAGGGCCAAGCGATCGACATCGCCCGGCCGCTGGCGATCGATGTCGGCGACGGCGACTGGGCGGCGTACCTCAAGGGTGACCGCGGGCTTTTCGCGCGTCGCGCGGTCCGCCTGATCGACGGCGGCACCGAGCGCGCGATCGCCCGGCACTACAAGCACGACCCGCTCTTCGCCGAGCAGGCGACGCGCTACGTCAACGAGTTCGAGACCCTGCTCGACCGCGTTCGCGTCGACCGCGAGGGGGAGTCGCTCGCGGTGACGCTGGTGTCGTCGGATATCGGCAAGCTGTACGTGGTGCTCAGCCAGGCGCTCGAGCGGGTGTAGGACCGCGAACTGCCGTCATCCCCGCGCAGGCGGGGACCCATATTCCAGAGGCCGTCCGGTGTTGCTCCCAGCTAGTCGGTCTGCTGCGTCTCGACGCAAACCCTTTTGGGATATGGGTCCCCGCCTGCGCGGGGATGACGGCTCAGCTTACGGGGAGCTTTCCTATCAGCGCCGCGTCGAGCTTGGCGTGGTCGAGCCCACCCTCCCACTTCGACACGACGATCGTCGCCACCGCGTTGCCGACGAAGTTGGTCAGGCTGCGGCATTCGCTCATGAAGCGGTCGACGCCGAGGATCAGCGCCATGCCCGCGACCGGCACCGACGGCACCACCGCGAGCGTCGCCGCCAGCGTGATGAACCCCGCGCCCGTCACGCCCGCCGCGCCCTTCGAGCTCAGCATCGCCACGCCGAGCAGCAGCGCCTGCTGGCCGAAGCTCAGATGGACGTCGGTCGCCTGCGCGATGAACAGCGCGGCGAGCGTCATGTAGATGTTCGTCCCGTCGAGGTTGAAGCTGTACCCGGTCGGCACGACGAGGCCGACGACCTCCTGCCGGCACCCCGCCGCCTCCATCTTGGCGATCAGGTTAGGCAATGCGGCTTCGGACGACGAGGTGCCGAGGACGAGGAGCAATTCCTCCTTGAGGTACGCGACGAGGCGGAAGATCGAGAAGCCGCAGTACAGCCCGACGCTCCCGAGGATGACAAACACGAACAGCAACGACGTGACGTAGAAGCTCGCGACCAGCGCCGCGAGATGGACGAGCGAGCCAAGCCCGAACTTGCCGATGGTGAACGCCATCGCGCCGAACGCGCCGATCGGCGCGGCGCGCATCAGGATCGCGACGATGCGGAAGACGAGCGCGGTCGCCGAGTCGAGCACGCGGCGGACGGGTTCGCCGCGCTCGCCGATCAAAACCAGCGCGACCCCGGTCAGGATCGCGACGAACAGCACCTGCAGGATGTCGCCCTCGGTCAGGGCGCTGATCATCGTCGTCGGGATGATGTTGGTCAGGAAGCCGACGACGGTCGTGTCGTGCGCCTTTGCGGTGTAGGTCGCGATCGACCCCGCATCGAGGCTCGCCGGGGCGATGTGCAGCCCCACCCCGGGCTCGACGACGTTGGCGACGACGAGGCCGAGGATCAGCGCGAGCGTCGAGAAGAACAGGAAATAGGCGAACGCCTTGCCGACGACGCGCCCGACCGACGCCAGTTCGCCCATTCCGGCGATGCCGGTCGCGACGGTGAGGAAGATCACCGGCGCGATGACCATCTTGACCAGCTTGATGAACGCATCGCCGAGCGGCTTGAGCGCCGCCCCAGTCGCCGGGAAGAAATGCCCGACGAGCACCCCGGCGACGATCGCGACGATGACCTGGAGATAGAGCGCGCCGGTGAAATGACGCGGCCTGGGCGGCGCGGCGGCGATCGCCGTCATGCGCCCGTCCGGTCGCGCAGGCCCCGCGAACCCGGCAAAGGCGATAGCGAAGGCGATGCCCGCGCACTTATTTCTTTTCCTCCCGCCGCACCCGAACGGCACCTCGCCAGCACAGGAGAAGCAGAAGGGAACAAGGGCCTGTCGATCATGCAGCCACGATACGCTGCCGATACGAGTGTAGGACAGCGGTTTCTTGGGCCGTCACCGGCGGTCGGTCAGTTCCAGCCGGGGATGTCGGCGATCGTCAGCCAACCATTGACGTAATTGGCGTAATACAAGCCGAACAGCACGCCCGACACGACCGTCGTCCACAGCGCCTTGGCGCGGAGCATCGGGCGCGCGGGGGCGCTGTCGGCCTGACCGGGAACCGCCGCCTCCCCCGCCTCGGCGCTGGTGCGGACGCCGAAGGGGAGGACGGCGAACAGCGTCAGCATCCAGAAGAGAATGTAGATGACGAGGGCGGAGTACCAGCGCATCTACCCCCGCCCCCGTTAGACCCGCACGATCTGGACGTCGGTCACCGGCTTCTTGCCGGTCCAGTCGCGCGCGACGCGGCGGATCGCGAGGCGGATGCCCTCGGCGAATTTCGCCTCGTTCTTCGCGTCGCCGGTGCGGACCGCCTGCGCGGCGGCCTCCGAACATTCGGCGATGAACTCGTTCGCGTCCTCCTCGACCGGCACGCCCTGCGCCATGACCGCGGGCTTGGCCGCGAGCTTGCCGCCGCCGTTGAGGACGACCGTCGCCGAGATATAGCCGTTATGCATGATCCGGCGGCGCGCGAGCATCGTCGAGCCGTCGGCGGGCAGGATGACGTCGCCGTCGAGCACCAGCCGTCCGACCTTCTCGTGGCTGAGCAGCTTCGGCCCGTTCGGCGCGAGGCGGATCGCGGTGCCGTTCATCGGCACCATCGCCCGCGGCACCCCGATCTCGAGCGCGAGCTTGGCGTGCGCCTCCATGTGGCGGCGCTCGCCGTGGACGGGAATCGCGATCTCGGGCCGGACCCAGCCGTACATCGCCTCGAGCTCGGGCTTGCCGGGGTGTCCCGAGACATGGACGTGCGCCTGGCGCTCGGTGATGACCTCGACGCCGCGCGTCGCCAGCGCGTTCTGGACGATGCCGATCGACAGCTCGTTGCCGGGGATTTCCTTCGACGAATAGATCACGCAGTCGCCGCGCTCGAGCTTCAAGTGCTGGTGGCTGCCGCTGGCAATGCGGCTGAGCGCCGCCGCGGGCTCGCCCTGCGCGCCGGTGCAGATGATCAGCAGCTTATTCGGATCGAGCCGCGCCGCCGCGTCGAACGACAGGATCGGCGGGAAGTCCTTGAGATAGCCGGTCGAACGCGCGACGCCGAGGATCCGGTCCATCGACCGCCCGACGACGCAGACCTGCCGCCCGGTCTCGAGCGCGACTTGGCCGAGCGTGTGCAGCCGCGCCGCGTTCGATGCGAAGGTGGTGACGAGCACGCGCCCGGTCTTGCGGCCGCGGATAACCTCGAGCAGGCCGTCGCGCACCCCGGCTTCGGAGCCGCTGGCGTTGGCGTTGAACACGTTGGTCGAATCGCCGACCATCGCGAGGACGCCGCTGTCGCCGAGCTCGATCATCTGCTCGGGCGTCGACGGCGTCCCCATCTGCGGCTGGCTGTCGAGCTTCCAATCGCCGGTGTGGAAGACGCGCCCGTACGGCGTGTCGATGATCAGGCCGTTGCCCTCGGGAATCGAGTGCGCCATCGCGGCGTAGCGGAACTTGAACTCGCCGAGGGTCAGCGTGCCGCCCATCGGGATGACATGGAGCTTGACCTCCTTGGTCAGCCCCTCCTCCTCGAGCTTGCCGCGGATCAGCCCGGCGGTGAACGGCGTCGCGTACAGCGGCACACCAAGGTCGGCGGCGAGATACGGGATCGCGCCGATATGGTCCTCGTGGCCGTGCGTCAGGACGATGCCGAGCAGGTCCTCGCGGCGCTCCTCGATGAAGCTGAGGTCGGGCAGGATCAGGTCGACGCCCGGATAGCCGGGGTCGGCGAAGGTCATGCCGAGATCGACCATCACCCACTTGCCGCGGCAGCCGTAGAGGTTGACGTTCATGCCGATCTCGCCCGACCCGCCGAGGGGCAGGAAGATCAGTTCGTCGCCGGGGGTGAGGAAGTTCTTGTTGTTCTTGGAGTTGCTTTTAGGAGCGGGCATTATTTTCCAGTCGTCGTGTTGAGGGCGTAGATGCGGAGCAATCCGCGAATGGTCAGGTCGCCATCGACGAAATCGATGGCGTCAGTATGGCGGTTGAACAGAGTGGCGAGGCCCCCGGTGCCGATCACCGTGATGGGTCGCCCGACTTCCGATGTAATGCGCGCGACCAATCCTTCAATGAGCCCGACATAGCCGTAGAACACCCCCGACTGCATCGCATGGACGGTGTTGGTGCCAATGACGCTGTGGTTGCCGCCGGGCGGCTCGACCGCGATGCGCGGCAGCTTGGCGGCGGCGGCGTAGAGCGCGTCCATCGACAGGTTGATGCCGGGCGCGATCGCGCCGCCGCGGTACGACCCCGCGCGCGTCATCGGGTCCTCGGTGATGACGTCGAACGTCGTCGCGGTGCCGAAGTCGACGACGATCAGGTTGCCGCGCGTCGACGCGTGCGCGGCGACGGCGTTGACGATGCGGTCGGCGCCGACCTCGCCCGGGTTCGGCACGGCGATGGCGATGCCATACTCGATCCCCTCGGCGCCGACGACGAGCGGCTCGACCTTGAAATATTTGCGGCACAGATGCTGGAGGTTGAACAGCGTCGGCGGCACAACGGTGGCGATGATCGCCGCGTCGATGTGCGCGCGCTCGACCTCCTCGAGGCTCATCAGCTGGTTGAGCCAGACGGCATATTCGTCGGCGGTGCGGTTGCGGTCGGTCGAGATGCGCCAGCGCTGGCGGATGTCCGCCCCCTCGACGAGCGCGAAGACGATGTTGGTGTTGCCGACGTCGATCGCTAGCAGCATGGGTCGCTCCCCGAACCGATCATAGCGCGAAGACCTCGCCGGCGTGAATCCGGTGGACACTGGCATCGGCGAGCGTCAGGTCGAGTGCGCCATCGGGGGCGAGGCCGGTGAAGATGCCGGTCAGCGTCCCGGCGCCGAGCCGGGCTTCGAGCGGCTCGCCGAGGCCCGCGCCG
>CAXTPH010000004.1:0-24793 GCA_964245955.1 uncultured Sphingomonadaceae bacterium
GGCGCCTCCCACGGGAAGACGAACCAGCGCTTGTCCTCATTCCGGTCGATCGTTTTCGCCCAATAGTCGACGCCGACTTTCGACCGCAAGTTGTTGATCAAGACGGCAAAGCGGACATTGCGCGGGTCGCACCCGTTGGCGACGAGACGCCGGCGGATGCCGTCGATCGTACCGCCGCTGTCATTGATATCGTCGATGAACAGCAGGCGGGTGCCGTTCGCGCTTAGCCTTGCCGCCTCGTCGATCAAATCGTCGGCGAAGCCGGCCAGCTTTGCCGACTGGTCGATCGACAGCATCGGCAGGTCGAGGCGATGGGCGACGAACACCGCCGGCACGAGTCCGCCGCGGCCGATGCCGACGATGTAATCCGGGCGCCAGTTGGACGTGACCTTGGCTGCGAGCGCCCCGATGTCGGCAAGGAAATCGTCATATGCGACGAAGTGGAGATCGGGTTCGGTCATGCGCGCGTCAAACCGCCAGCCGGGTCAGCGTCGCGACGGTCAGCACCTGCGGCAGCACCTCAACCCGCCCGTCGGCGTGGTAGAAGAGATAGAGCGGCACCCCGGCGCGATTATGCGCTTCGATGAAGCGACCGAGCGCCGGGTCGCCATCGGTCCAGTCGCCGACAAGCGTCTTGACCCCTGCGCGGTTGAACGCCGTGGCAACATCGGGCGAGGCGATCGCGCCGCGCTCGTTGACCTTACACGTCAGGCACCAGTCGGCGGTGAAATAGACGAACGCCGGGGTATGCGCGGCGGTCAGCGCGGCGAGGGCGGGCTCGCTGAACTTTGCGGCCGCAAGCCCGGCGGGGGCGTCGACGGTGGTCGCGGCCGACGTCTGCGGCACCACAAGGCCGACCACGGCAACGGCGGCGATGGCGGCGGCGAGCAGCGGCGGCCAGCCGCTGGTAAAGGCGCGCTGCCGGCTGCCGTACCACCACAGTGCGAGGCCAATCATCATCGCGCCGGCGAGCCCGAGCGTCATGCCGGCAACCCCCGCCTGCCGCCCGAGCACCCATGCCAGCGCCAGCGCGGTCAGGAACATCGGGATGCTGAGGATCGAGCGGAAGGTCGCCATCCATGCCCCCGGCCGCGGCAGGCGGCGGCGCAGTGCCGGGACGAAGCCAACCGCGATGAACGGCAAGGCAAGGCCCAGACCAAGACCCGCGAACACGAGCAGCCCGGCAACCGGCGGCAACACTAGCGCGGCACCCAGCGCCCCCGCCATGAACGGCCCCGTGCACGGCGTCGCGACGAAGGCGGCGAGCGCGCCGGTCCAGAAGCTCCCCGCCGCGCCGGGCTTCGACGCGAGGCTCTGCCCGCCGCCGAAGTTGCCGAGTTCGAACAGCCCGGCGAGGTTCAACGCGATCGCCGTCGTCAGCAGCAGCAGTCCGGCGATGACGCGCGGGTCCTGCAGCTGGAACGCCCAGCCGACCTGCGTGCCGGCGGCGCGCAGCCCGAGGATCAGCGCGCCGAGCCCGGTGCAGACCGCGATCACTCCGGCCGCGTAGGCGAGCGCGTCGCGGCGCGCGTCGGCGGGCGACGACCCGCCCTTGGCAAGGCTCAGCGCCTTGAGGCTGAGGATCGGGAAGACGCACGGCAAGATGTTGAGGATGACCCCGCCGGCGATCGCGAGGAGGAGCGCGGTGGCGAAGACGGTGCCAGTCGCGTGCTCGTCCTTGCTCACTGCTGCACCCGCCGCCGGCACCGCGCCGGGCGTGGCGGTCAGCGCAAAGCCCTCGACCTTGCCCGTGCGCTCGACGCGGAGGACGCCGTCGATCGAGCCGTGCGCCTTGCGATCGGCCTTGGTCTCGATCCGGAGCAGCTTGCCCGCAACGCTGACGACCTGCGGGCTGGCATAGTCGACCGCGCCGTCGGCGGCGGGGAAGAAGTATGCCGCGGTCACCCCTGCCGGGTCGGCGACCGGCACACCGAGTGCGAAGCGGTCCTTGGCGACGGCGTACTTCGCGCCTGCGAGCGGAACCGGCAGCGCGGCGCGGGCGGCAGCGAAGCGCGCGGCGACGGCGGGGTCGGGCGCGCCGTCGCCGGGTTTCAGGTCGACCTTCGCCTCGGCGGTCTCGGGCACGCAGATCTCGGTCGTGCAGACGAGGTAGTTGAGCTTGACCGCGACCGGTCCGGTCGCGCCGTTTACATCGACCAGCAGCGCCGCCGGGGCCTCGTAGACATAGTTCATCAGCCCCGAGACGAGCAGCGTCACCGGGGTTGGAAAGTGGAGCGGCCCGGCGGTCGCCCCGGTCCACGTGGCCTTGGGCGCGAAGCCCGCCTCGCCCGGGTTCGACCAATAGGTGTGCCAGCCGGGCTTCGGCGTCAGGACGATGGCGAGTGTCAGCGGCTTGCCGGGGGCGGGCGCGGCGCTTTCGGCGAGGAGCTCGACCTGCACGTTGTTCGCCTGCACCACGGCGGGCAGCAGAAGCGCAAGGAGGACAGCGAGGAAGCGGATCATGGGCACCCTATGCGCGCGGAGCGGCGCGCGCGCCAAGGGGAGGTTCGTCGCGGGCGGGCCGCCGGTTACCCCGGCATCGCGGCATAAGCGATCAGGCTCGGGGGAAGCGGTGCCCAGTCGGGGCGGCCGGCCGTAAAGATCGCGATCGCCGGCACGAACGCGGCCGGATCGTCGAGCGTCCGGCGTAGATCGTATGGCTGATGTCGGTCCCCGGCACTCCGCCGAAGACCAGGCTCCCGCACGCCGGGCACGAATTGCGCACCGCCTCGGTCCCGCGCGCCGACATCGATCGGTATTGCAGCGTCGCGCCGGTAAAGGTCAGTGCGGCGGCGGGAAAGCCCATGAACGGAATAAACCCCGACCCCGACGCCTTGCGGCAGTCGGCGCAGTAGCACTGGCCGGTGATCGAAGGGGAGCCGGTTGCAGTGTAGCGGACTTGGCCGCACAGGCAGCCGCCGGTGAGGGTGGTCGTCATCGGCCTAAGGCTATGGTGAGATGGCTGAAGGTGCAAGGTAGCGCGACTAGGTCGTCAGCCGCGTTCGACGCTCTTACGGTTGACCCGCTAGCTTCATTCTTGCCGAGAAAGAGGCCTGTAGCCCACGGTTGTGCGCCTCACGCCGCGAGAAGCGCGCCGCGGAACTCGGCCGGGATCGGGCAGTCGCTGCAGACGCGGTCGTCGCAAAGGCGGCAAAGGTTGCAGCGTTCGACGTCGGTCGTGTCCATCGATGACAGCAGCTTGTGCAGGAGCAACGCCAAGGACTCCTGCTCGGGATCCGTCAGCGGTGTCAGAAGCGGTCGGATGGCGGCAAGTCGTCCCTGCAGCAGTTCTTCACGTAGAATTTTGCCGCGCTCGGTGAGGTGCAGCGCGATTGCCCGCTTGTCGCGTGCTTTGTGGCGCTCGACCAGACCATCGGCAACAAGCCGATCGACAAGGCGAACCGATCCCGGATGGGACAGCCCGAGAATACGACGCAACTGATCGTTCGATGGCCCGAGGCCATAGCCGATGACGACAACCGCGGCGGGCGTCTCGCCGGCGCGGCTGATAATATCGCGCGCGGCTTTCTCGATCCGATCCGCGACGGCAAGGCCGACGACGCCGAGCAAATTGGCAGTGCGGTCAGTCATACTTCCGAGTGTATGTGCGCCGCGCACGCTTTACAACTTGACGTTATGTGCGCGCCGCACATAACTCTAACGGCACGAGGTTGGAACCTCGGCCTACCACGGAGGGCGCAATGAGCGAGCAGTCGGCACCATCACTCACCCGCGAGCATCTGGAGTTTTACGAGCGCTTCAAGTCGTTCTGGTCCGCGCCGAGCGGCGCCCGGGTGGCCGAACTCATCGCGCCGGACGCCACGATTTATTTTACCGGCGCCGGGACTTTTTCGGGTGCGGAATATGTCGACGCGATGCAGGGAATGCTCGACGCGATGGTCGACATGACGGTCACCCCGCTCGACTGCGCGGGCAACGGCGATCGCCTCTACATTTCTTGGGAGACGTCCGCGGTGGTCGATGGCGTGCCGCGCAAATGGCTGGGGGTCGATCGCTTTCGCCTCGCCAACGGCATGGCGATCGAGGAGCAGGTGATCTTCGACTCTGCCGTGCTGCAACCGGCGAGTTGAGCCGGGTCTGTCGAGCAGCGACTACCTCAGGATCGGGTAGTGAAAGGCCCGTCGCGGCGAAGCCGCGCCGTCGGACGGGTTCGGCGGGTTAGGTCCGCCGCCCCGCCGGCCGGCTCGCCGCGAGTCGCAAAGAAGGGCACGAACGCGAAATGCGTTCGTGCCCTTCTTTGTCGCCGCGGCGGCGCGTTAGCGCTTCGAGAACTGGAAGCTCTTGCGGGCCTTCGCCTTGCCGTACTTCTTGCGCTCGACGACGCGCGGGTCGCGGGTGAGGAAGCCGGCGTGCTTGACGACGGCGCGCAAGGCAGGCTCGAAACGCGTCAGCGCCTGGCTGATGCCGTGCTTGACCGCGCCGGCCTGGCCCGACAGCCCGCCGCCCTTGACGGTGCAGTGGACGTCGTACTGGTCGCGGCGCTCGGCAACATCGAACGGCTGGTTGATGACAAGGCGAAGCGTCGGCCGGGCGAAATACTCGGTCTGGTCGCGGCCGTTGACGACGATCTTGCCCGAACCCGGCTTGATCCAGACGCGCGCGATCGCGTTCTTGCGCTTGCCGGTGGCATAGGCGCGGCCCTGCGCGTCGATGATCTGCTCGCGCAGCGGAGCGGCCGAGACGCCGTCGTTGTGCGAGGCCGCCGCGGTGGTCGCCGCGTCATGGACCTGGAGGTTGCCGAGGTCGGCGAGCGACTGGCGGTTGTCGTCGATCATGCTTCACCCGTCGTGCTGGTGGCGGCGGTCGTGGAACCCGTCCGGCCAATGGTGTTCTTGAGGTTCATGCCGGCGACGTCGAGGACTTCGGGCGACTGGGCAACGTGGGGATGCTCGGGACCCTTGAAGATGCGCAGGTTGCGCATCTGCTGGCGGCCGAGCGGGCCGCGCGGGACCATCCGCTCGACGGCCTTTTCGAGGACGCGCTCGGGAAAGCGGCCGTCGAGGATCTTGTCGGCGGTGATTTCCTTGATGCCGCCGATGTAGCCGGTGTGGCGGTAGTAGATCTTCTTCTTCGCCTTGTTGCCGGTGAAGCGAACCTTCTCGGCGTTGATGACGATGATATTGTCGCCGCAGTCGACGTGCGGGGTGAAGCTCGCCTTGTGCTTACCGCGCAGACGGTTGGCGATCAGCGAGGCAAGGCGGCCGACGACGAGGCCGTCGGCATCGATCAGCAGCCACTTCTTGTCGACTTCGGCGGGCTTCGCCGAGGCGGTCATCCGGGAGAGCATGGGAGGGTCCGATAATTGAGTAGCGGCGGTCTATCGTCGAACCGGCGGCGCAATGCAAGGAAATTGGTGCGGTTAGCCGGTGGTATCAGGATACCGCCGGCTCGGCATGCGCCTGGAGGTGGCCGAGCGCGATGACCTCGAGCGCGCGTTCGTGGGTCGCTTCGAGCACGACGCCCGGCGCGAACCCGGCCAGCCGCGCCTCCTCCCACCGCGCCGCGCACAGGCACCAGCGATCGCCGTCGTGCAGGCCGGGGAAGTTATATTCGGGCCGCGGGGTCGACAGGTCGTTGCCGGCGTCCTTCGAGAACGACAGGAAGTCGTTGGTCACGATCGCGCAGACGACGTGCATTCCGCGGTCGGCGGCATCGGTGTCGCAGCAGCCGTCACGCTTCCACCCCGTCAGCGGCTCGGTCGAGCACAGCGCCAGCGGACCGCCGAGCACATTCCGCGCGGTCACTGCTTGCTCCAGTGCGCGGTCCAAATCGTGCTGGCGAGCAGCAGCGCCGCGACTGCCTGATGCGCGGCGGCGAGCGCGATCGGGACACCGTTGACGATCGTCAGGACACCGAGCGTGACCTGCAGGAGGACGAGCGCCGTCATCGCCAAGGCGCGGCGGCCCGCACCGGCGCGGAAGGTGACAAGCGCAACCGACAGTGCGCTGAAGGCGACGAAATAGGCGAGTGTGCGGTGGACGAACTGGACCGACACGGGATCGTCGATCAGGCTGCCGAGCGATGGCACCCATTGGCCGAACATCAGCGGCCAGGTGTCCGACGCGTGGCCGGCACGCAGGCCGGCGGTGAACGCGCCCCAGACGATCTGCACGCCGAGGAGGGCGATAAAGGGGGCGACCCAGGCCGACGGCCGCGCCGAACCTGCCGGACGCGGCGCTGTGCGCAGGTCGAGCGCGGTCCACAGGCAACCCGACATCAGGATCAGCGCATTGACGAGATGCACCGCGAGCCGCTCGTGGGCGACCGAGGGCCGATTGACCAGCCCGCTCGCCACCATCCACCAGCCGATCGCGCCTTGCACCCCGCCGAGCGCGAGCAGCGCAGTGAGTCGCCAGCCGTACCCGGCCGGGATCCAGCGGGCGATCGCGAACCCGAACAGCGGCACCGCGAAGACGATCCCGATCGACATGCCGAGCAGCCGGTGGAGCCATTCCCAGAAGAAGATACCCTGGAACGCGGCGAGGCTCATGCCCTGATTGACGAGCTGATACTGCGGGCTCGCCTTGTAGAGCGCGAACATCGCGTCCCACTCGGCGGCGGTCGTCGGCGGGATCATGCCGCCGATCGGGTTCCACTTGACGATCGACAGCCCCGACTCGGTCAGCCGGGTGATGCCGCCGACGACGACCATCGCGAAGACGAGGGCCGCGACGGCGAACAGCCACGCGGCGACGGCCTTAGGGTGCGCGCGGGTCGCGGCACGGGCGGGATAGGGCAGGGCGATGGTGGCCATACGCCGTCATATGCCGCCGCGCACCGCCGTCGCCAAGCCGCCACCGCGTCGCGGGGTCAGGTTGCGGAGCGCCCGCCAAACGCCGATATTGGTGGCGGACAGGAACCGCCATGCTCACGACCGTCACCACCGCCAAGGATCATCACGATCACGCCGGTCCGGAGCTCGCCGCCGCGGCCGCCGCCGCGGTGGCGAAGGCCGGCGAGCAATGGACCGAGATGCGCGCGACGGTGTTCGACGTCCTCGCGCGCTTCGACCAGCCGGCGAGCGCGTACGACATTGCCGATGCGGTGTCGGTCGCGCTCGGGCGGCGGATTGCGGCGAATAGCGTCTACCGCATCCTCGATCTGCTGGTGACCACCAACGTCGCGCGCCGGGTCGAGAGCCGGAACGCGTATCTCGCCAATGCGCACCCCGATTGCCGCCACGACTGTATCTTCCTCGTCTGCGACGTCTGCGGCCGGACGACGCATATCGACGATGACAAGGTCGCCGACCAGGTGCGCGGCGCGGCGCACATGGCCGGATTTACCCCGACGCGTCCGGTCATCGAGGTCCGCGGCACCTGCGCTGCATGTGGCTAAGACGCAGCGGCGGCGAGCAAACAAGGAGCAGGTGATCCCGATGATGTTCGACAAGGCGGCCCGACCGCGCTAACCGGAACGTTACCTTGGACCCGTTCGCAGGTGCGCTCTAGTGACCCAACGTCCCAATACGCCGATGCTCGATACCGCCGATACCCCTGCCGGCCTGCGCCAGCTCGCGCCCGCCGACCTGCGCCAGCTCGCCGACGAACTGCGCAGCGAACTGGTTGATGCGGTCAGCGTCACCGGCGGCCATCTCGGTGCCGGGCTCGGGGTCGTCGAGCTGACGGTCGCGCTGCATTATGTGTTTAACACGCCCGAGGACACGCTGATCTGGGACGTCGGCCACCAGGCGTATCCGCACAAGATCCTGACCGGGCGGCGCGACCGCATCCGCACGCTCCGCGCGCCGCAGGGACTGTCGGGCTTCACCAAGCGCAGCGAGAGCGAATACGACCCGTTCGGCGCGGCGCATTCGTCGACTTCGATCTCGGCGGCGATCGGCTTCGCCGTGGCGAACAAGCTCGCCGACCGGCCGGGCAAGGCGATCGCGGTGATCGGCGACGGCGCGATGTCGGCGGGCATGGCGTACGAGGCGATGAACAACGCCGAGGCGGCCGGCAACCGGCTCGTCGTCATCCTCAACGACAACGACATGTCGATCGCACCGCCCGTTGGCGCGCTGTCGGCGTAT
This sequence comes from uncultured Sphingomonadaceae bacterium, assembly GCA_964245955.1. Lineage (GTDB taxonomy): Bacteria > Pseudomonadota > Alphaproteobacteria > Sphingomonadales > Sphingomonadaceae > Polymorphobacter_B. The sequence continues at coordinate 8,054 of CAXTPH010000004.1, forward strand.
CTCGCACGCATCTATTCGTCGCGCCCGTTCCTCGAACTGCGCGACCTCGCCAAGCTGCTCGCCAAGCGGACGCTCGGCCCGAACATGCAGCGCACCGCCAAGCGCGCCGAGGAATATGTCCGCACCCTCGCCAGCGGCGGGTCGCTGTTCGAGGAACTCGGCTTCTACTACGTCGGGCCGATCGACGGGCATAACCTCGATCACCTGATCCCGGTGCTCGAGAATGTCCGCGACGCCGCCGAGGGACCGATCCTGGTCCATGTCGTGACGCAGAAGGGCAAGGGCTACGCCCCGGCCGAGGCTGCCGCCGACAAGTATCACGGCGTCCAGAAGTTCGACGTCATCACCGGCGCACAGGTCAAGTCGAAGCCCAAGGCGCCGCAGTACCAGAACGTCTTCGCCCAGCAGCTGATCGTCGAGGCCGAAACCGACCCGACGATCGTCGCGATCACCGCGGCGATGCCATCGGGCACGGGGCTCGACAAGTTTCAGGCGAAGTTCCCCGACCGCACCTTCGACGTCGGCATCGCCGAGCAGCACGCGGTGACGTTCGCCGCCGGCATGGCGGCGCAGGGCATGCGCCCGTTCACGGCAATCTATTCGACCTTCCTCCAGCGCGCGTACGACCAGGTCGTCCACGACGTGGCGATCCAGAATCTGCCGGTCCGTTTCGCAATCGATCGCGCGGGACTCGTCGGGGCCGACGGTGCGACGCATGCCGGATCGTTCGACGTGACGTATCTGTCGACGCTGCCGAACTTCGTCGTCATGGCCCCGTCGGACGAGGCCGAGCTGACCCACATGGTCCATACGATGGCCCAGCACGACAGCGGCCCCAGCGCAGTCCGCTATCCGCGCGGCGAAGGGACCGGCGTTGCCATTCCCGCGACGCCGATGGTCCTCGAAATCGGCAAGGGTCGCATCGTCCGCGAGGGCAAGACCGTCGCGATCCTGTCGCTCGGCTGCCGCCTGCAGGAGGCGCTCGCTGCCGCCGACGATCTCGACGGACGCGGCTTGTCGACCACCGTCGCCGACATGCGCTTCGCCAAGCCGCTCGACGAGGCGCTGATCCGCAAGCTCGCGCTGAGCCATGACGTGCTGGTGACGATCGAGGAGGGCGCGGTCGGCGGCTTCGGCGCGCATGTCCTGACCTTCGCCAGCGACGAGGGCCTGACCGACGGCGACCTTAAGGTCCGCACGATGCGCCTGCCCGACATCTTCCAGGACCAGGACGGCCCGGTCGCGCAATACGCCACCGCCGGTCTCGACGCCGCGCATATCGTCAGCACGGTGCTGTCGGCGTTGCGGCACAACAGCGTCGGCGTGGTCGAAGGCGTGCGGGCCTAGCCTAATACATGCCTTCGCCGTGGACCGGCATGACGCGCTTCAGATGCTCTTTGGCCCACACCGAATTATGTCCGCCTGCCTTGTGCTCGTTGAGCGGGACGGCAACCTCGTAAAAGGTGTTAAGGCCGGGGTGGGCGATCGCGAGGACGAACACTTTTCTTGAGATCAGCTTGGCGGTGTACATCCGCGTCGTATCGATGAAGTACGACGAAACCCGCCGACAGTGACCGAACAGCGTGTCGGCGACGATCTTGTCGGCGTCGAGCAGATGCAAATAGGTCGTCAGCACTGGCTCCTTCCGCGCCTTGGCGACGCGCCACAGCTTGGCGAGCGCGACGATCGACTCGCGCATCTCGGGCGCCGAGTAGCGATCGGTCAGCTGGAGATAGGCGTTCGCCTCGCTCGCCTGCGCCGACTTGCGGACCTGGCTGAGCGCACCGAATGCCGCCGTCGCCGAAGCGGCGGCCGACACGGCGGCGGCGATGGTGGCGAGGTTGGCGATCATCTGTGCGAGTGTAGCGCGGGATCGGCGGCGCGCTATGGGCTTGCTTACTGGTCGCGCCATCCGCGACCGGCTATCAACGGTGCATGATCGCCGAGACCCCCGCCGAGCGCGCGCGCCGCAAGTTCGTCTTCGGCGTCCTCGAGCAGATCTCGAACATCCTCGGCGCGATGGCGGCGAGCGTGCTCGTCGTCGGGCTGGTGCTGCCGACGATCGCCGCGTTCGCCGGGATGAGCTCGCTACCGCACGCCGCGCTGGCGCAGGCGGCGACGCTGGTGGTCGGCTTTGCCCTGTTCGCCGCGATCATGGCGGCGATCGTCCGTGGCCTCGCGCGCCGGATCGACGACGATTCGGGACCGTTGCTCCGCCGCAGCCGCCGCGACGACCTGCTCAGCGGCGAAGGCTGAGGCGGGGCCGATGGCGATGATGGCCGCGACCCATGCCGCGTTTGGCCTCGCCAGCGGCTTCGTCGTCGTGATCGTCGCCGCCGCGGTCGGCCTGTATCTATGGGCGCGGCCGCGGCGGTGAGCCGGCGATGACCAGGGCCCGCGCCGACCAGCTGCTCGTCACGCTCGGCCTCGCCGAATCGCGGACGCGGGCGCAGGCGCTGATCCTCGCCGGGCTGGTGTTCGCCGGCGACCGGAAGGTCGGCAAGGCGGGGCAGCTGCTGGCCGACGATGCGGCCGTGACGGTCAAGGGCCGCGACCATCCGTGGGTGTCGCGAGGCGGCATCAAGCTCGCGCACGGCCTCGATCATTTTGGCTGGGACGTCACCGGCGCCACCGCGATCGACGTCGGCTCGTCGACCGGCGGCTTTACCGACGTGCTGCTGACGCGCGGGGCGGTCCATGTCTTCGCGGTCGATTCGGGCACCAACCAGCTCGCGTGGAAGCTGCGCGACGACCCGCGGGTCAGCGTGCTCGAACAGACGAGCGCGCGCATCCTGACCACAACGCATATCCCGGTCGCGGTCGAGCTGATCGTGTGCGACGCGAGTTTCATCGGGCTGGCGAAGGTGTTGGCGGTGCCGCTGACGTTCGCCGCTCCCGCCGCGCGGCTGATGGCGCTGATCAAACCGCAGTTCGAGGCCGGGCGCGGCGAGGTCGGCAAGGGCGGGGTGGTGCGTGACACCGCGATCCACGAGCGGGTCTGCGCCGAGGTCGCGGCGTGGGTCCAGAGCCAAGGCTGGCAGGTTGAGGGGATCGTGCCGAGCCCGATCACCGGCCCCGAGGGCAACGTCGAATTCCTCATCGCCGCGCGGCGCGTTGACGAGGCGGCCACACACCCCCAAATGAGCGACGATTGAGGAGCGCCATAATGCAGTCGCAGAACCGGATTTTCGAAGACCTGTCGAAGGTCGCCACGTCGGCGATGGGCACGATGGCGGGCGTCGGTCGCGAGGTCGAGACGATGATCCGCGGGCGAATCAAGGATGCCGTCGGCGGGCTCGACATGGTCGGGCGCGACGAATTCGAGGCGGTCAAGGCGATGGCCGCGACCGCGCGCGCCGACGCCGAAGCGCTGAAGGCCGAGCTTGCCGCGCTCCGCGCGACGATGGCGGCGGCACAGGCGTCGCCCGCCGAAGCTCCGTCGTCGCCGGGTGATGCCGGCGGCAGTGCGCCGATTGTCTAGTTACCCACAAGATTTGGTGGGTCGACCCGATTCGGCGCTTGCATCCTGTGCCGTCGCTTGTCACTGCAGGGTACCAGGCACGAGCAGGAGCAGGGGCGCATGACGCAACTCGATATCGGCTTCGAACCTGCGCCCGCCGCGCCGATCGACATGCTCGAGCATTATTTCAACGTCCACGGCTGGGCGTTCGAGCGGACCGGCGACGAGGAGATCACCGCCTCGGTCGCGGCGAGCTGGGCGAATTTCCAGCTACGCGCATTGTGGCGCGAGGACGAGCGCGTGCTCCAGTTCATCGCCATGCCCGACATTCGCGTGCCCGAAGCTAAGCGCGGCGCAATGTACGAGACGCTCGGGCTGATCAACGAGCAGCTCTGGATCGGCCATTTCGAGATGTGGGCGGCGGACGGCACCTTGCTGTTCCGCCACGCGACCCTGCTCGACAGCCATGAGGACGACGAGGATATCGATCTGACGCTCGGCCAGGCCGAAATGCTCGTCGACGCGGCGATCGACGAATGCGAGCGCTTCTACCCGGTATTCCAGTTCGTCCTGTGGGCGGGCAAGTCGCCGGCCGAGGCGATCGAGGCCGCGCTGCTCGACACCGTCGGCGAAGCGTAACGTGGCGGTGGCCGATCGGCTGTGGCTGATCGGGGCCGGCAACATGGGGGGGGCGCTGCTCGGTCGGTGGCGGCTCGCCGGGCTCGACCCCGTCGTGATCGACCCCGCACTTGGCTTGGACCTCCCGGCCGACGGCACACCCGAGATCCTCGTCCTGGCGGTCAAGCCGCAGGTCTGGCGCGGCGCGAGCGACGCGCTGGCAGACCGTGTCGAGCCGGGCACGCTGATCATCTCGGTCATGGCGGGCGTCACCACGGCGGCTCTCGCCGAGCGCTGGCCGGGGGCGATCATTGCGCGGGCGATGCCGAACACGCCGGCAGGCCTCGGACGCGGCATCACCGGCCTGTTCATGGCCAGCGGCGATGCCAAGGTACGCGATCAGCTCGAAGATCTTTTTGCGGCTGCCGGGGAGACCGTCTGGCTCGAGCGTGAGAGCGATTTCGACGCTCTGACCGCGGTTTCGGGGTCGGGTCCCGGCTACGTCTTCGCCTTTATCGAGGCGCTGGCGGCGGCGGCGGAGGCGGCGGGGCTGGCCGCCGCGCTCGCCGCGCGGCTGGCGCAGGCGACAGTGACCGGCGCGGCGGCGCTGGCCGATGCCGACGATCGTTCACCAGCCGAATTGCGGGCGGCGGTGACCAGTCCGAACGGGACGACCGCGGCCGGATTGACGGTGCTGACGCCGGCGCTCGGCGATCTGATGCGCGAAACCGTCGCGGCGGCGCAACTTCGCTCGCACGAACTCGGGCGGAGCGCGTAGGGTCATACCCATGGACATTCTCGATGGCTGGATGACTGTAATCGCCCGCGACGGCTGGGCGGGGGCGCGGATCGACGCCGCCGCAACCGCCGCGGGCGTTTCGACCGGCGCGGTCGCGGCGGTCGCTGCCGATCGGTGGGAAGCGTTGCGCGCCTACGGTCGCCGGCTCGACGTCGCGGCGCTCGCCGAAGCGGGGACCGACTCGGGCGCGAGCGTGCGCGACCGGCTGTTCACGATCCTGATGGAGCGCTTCGACGCGGCGCAGCCGCAGCGCGGCGCAGCGATCGAACTCGCGCAAGCGGCGCGGCGCGACCCCGGTCTCGCCGCATTGATGCTGGTGTCGCTGCCGGTATCGATCGCGCGGATTGCCGAGGCCGCCGGGGTCGCGACCGCCGGGCTGCTCGGGCCGCTGCGTGTCCAGGCGCTGACTGCCATGTATCTCGCGGTCGCGCGGGTCTGGCTCGCCGATGACAGCGACGATCTCGCCGCGACGATGAAGGAGCTCGATACCCGGCTGGCGCAGGCCGAGATCTGGGCGCGGCGGCTGCCGTACCGCGCCGCGCCGGTCGCCGATGCGGTTATTCCGCTGCTTGCAGCGCCTCGATCAGCGGACGATCCGTTGGCGGGATAAGGCCGGTGAGCACCGTCCAGAACCCCGAAACCGCCGCCTGACCTGCGTGGCCATAGGCGCGCGTCACCCCTTCACGCAGGCACTCGAACAATTCGGTCTCGAGTGCCGCCCCCGCCGTCGTCAGCCGCAGCATCCGCTGCCGCCGGTCGCGCGTCCCGACCGTCTGCGCGACCATGCCGCGCGCCTGCAGTTCGCCCAGCACGCGGCTGAGCGATTGCTTGGTGATGTTGAGCAGTTCGAGCAAATCGCCGACCGGCATGTCGGGTCGTCGCGCGATGAAATAGAGCGCCCGGTGATGCGCGCGGCCGAAGCCGAGTTCGGCCAGCCGGACATCGGCCCCTTTGACCATGTTGGTATAGCCGAAGTAGAGCAGTTCGATACCGCGGCGGATCTCGGCTTCGCGCAGGAACAGGGGGGATGCCCCGACCGGCGCGGTGCGAAGGTTTACGTCAGCCATGTTGACGTATATGCCACTGAATGTTACGCACGGCAATCGTAATTTGTAATAATATGCGCCGGGGAGGCGCTTGATGCGATGCTTGAGCCGACCTTCGACGATCGCGACGGCTGGATCTGGATGGACGGCAAGCTCGTGCCGTGGCGTGACGCCAAGGTCCACGTCCTGACCCATGCGCTCCACTACGCCAGCTCGGTCTTCGAAGGCGCGCGCTGCTACGACGGCAAAGTCTTCGCGCTGTCGCAGCACAGCCAGCGGTTGATCGATTCGGCGCGGATGCTCGGGTTCGCCCTGCCGTGGTCGCGCGACGAGATCGACGCCGCGGTCAACGCGACCGTCGCCGCGAACAACCTGACCGACTGTTATGTGCGCCCCGTGGCATGGCGCGGATCCGAGCAGATGGGGGTCGCCGCGCAGAAGACCAAGCCGCACATGGCGGTCGCGGTCTGGGCCTGGGGGACTTATTACGGCGACGCGGCGCTGACCAAGGGACTTCGTTTGAACGTCGCGCCCTGGCGCCGGCCCGCGCCCTATACCGCCCCGGTGCATGCCAAGGCGGCCGGGCTCTACATGATCTGCACGATGTCGAAGCACGCCGCCTCCGACGCCGGCTATGACGACGCGCTGATGCTCGACTGGCGCGGACAGGTCGCCGAGGCGACGGGCGCGAATATCTTCTTCCTCAAGGACGGTGCGCTGCACACGCCGACCCCCGATTGCTTCCTCGACGGCATTACCCGGCGAACGGTCATCGGGCTGGCGCGGGCGCGCGGGATCGAGGTCGTCGAACGTGCGATCTGGCCCGAGGAGCTGGAAAGTTTCGAGCAGGCGTTCCTTACCGGTAGCGCCGCCGAGGTAACGCCACTCGCCGAAATCGGGCCATGGCGGTTCGAGGTCGGCGCGGTTGCGCGTGGTCTCGCCGAGGACTATCGCGACCACGTCCGCGGGCTCGGCCCATCGTACGGCAGCGTCGTGCAGGCGAAAACTGCGCTGCGCCAGGGTTGATACCCGAGAGAGACACCGGTATTGGTCTTTTTGCGTACCGTCACGTTAGTGCAACATTCGTTTGTCAGAGGCGTTACAATTGGTCGCGGTGCTGGGGGGCAGTCGCTGACGTCGTCATAGATGGGCCGGCATGAAGCGCAGAGTTTCCTCGATGATCGTCTTGGTCGCCCTTGCCGCGCTGTTGTGGATCGTGCCGTCGGTCGGCACGCAGGGGATGGGCACGATCGGGCACGGATTTACACATGCCGATAGTGATCTGATTGACCCGGCGGCTGATGACGCCGTCGCACGCGACGCAGTCCGGAACAGGCTCCAGCATGCCGACACTGCGGTCGAGGTCGCGCTCGGCTATTGATCGCCGCCGATACGGCGGCCGACCATGCGCCGATATCGGTTGCACCGCGTCGCGCTTTGCGTTGTAACCCGGCGCGATGAGTATCCTATCATCGATCTTCACCTGGTGGCACGGCCCGGGCCTCGGCACCCGGCTCGTCGGCTGGCGGACCGGCCGCGAGGTCGGGCGCGACGGCCAGGGCAACATCTATTATGTCTCGAAGCCCGGTCGGCGTGAGCGGCGCTGGGTGATCTACAACGGCAGTCCCGAGGCCAGCCGCGTCCCCCCGGAATGGCACATCTGGCTGCACAAGACCGTCGCGACCACCCCGACCGAAGCACCGCTTCGGGCCCGCGTCTGGGAAAAGCCGTGGATCCCGAACGCAACCGGCACGCCCGCTGCCCATCGTCCGTCGGGCAGCCTCGCGGTCGCGGCGACGCGGGCGAAGACGACCGGCGACTATGAAGCGTGGAGCCCTGACTGATGCGTACCCTGTTCAAGGAGAACGTCGTCGAATCGCTGGTTGGCTTCGTCGTCATCCTCGTCGCGCTGTGGTTCGTCCTGTCGGCGTATGCGCGGACCTCGGGCGGCGGCGGGGCGGGCTATCTGGTCACCGCCCGCTTTCCCAACTCGACCGGCGTTTCGGTCGGAACCGACGTTCGCGTATCGGGGATCAAGATTGGCAGCGTCGCGGCGCAGCGGCTCGACCCAAAGACCTTCCAGGCGGTGCTCGAGCTGCGCGTCGCCAATGACGTCAAGTTCCCGACCGATTCGAGCGCGGCGATCACGTCGGAGGGGATCCTCGGCGGGAGCTATATTGCGCTCACGCCCGGCGGCGACGCGACGATGCTCAAGCCCGGCGACGAGATCGTCGACACGCAGGGGGCGCAGGACCTGATGGGTCTGATGGGCCAGTTCATCAATCGCAGCGGCGACGCGTCGAAAGCCACCACGCCGACCGCGCCTGCGAAATGATGATCGCGTTCGCCGTGGCAGCCGTCGCTGCGGCGTCGTCCCCGGCGACCGCGGTCACGCCGATGGCCGATCGCGTGGTCGAAGTCGCCGCGCTCAACAAGCGTAACGGGACGACCCAGCAGTTTTCGGCCCACCCCGGCGACACGCTGAAATTCGCCACGCTGACGATCCGCGTCCGCGCGTGCGAGACGACGCCGCCGTGGGAAGCGCGGCAGACCGCGGCGTATCTGCGGGTCGACGATGCCCCGGCCCAGGTGCGCACGCCGACAGCGCCGAAGCCGAAGCGGGTGTTCTCCGGCTGGATGTTCGCCGAAAGTCCGTCGCTCAACCCGCTGCAGCACCCGCTTTATGACGTCTGGGTCAAAAGCTGCACGATGCGCTTTCCCGAAACCGGACCCGACACGCTGGTGGTCGGGCGGGCGGCGACGTCCCAGTCCAAGGCGGCGAAATCGCCCGAAGCGCCCAAGGCGCCCTCGAGCAAGAGCTTATAGGCGCTGCGCGGCACCTCGACGGTGCCGAAGCGCGCGAGGTGTTCGGTCAGGAACTGGGTGTCGAGCAGCTTGAAGCCGCCGACGCGCAGCCGGGCGACGAGTGCGGCGAGCGCGCATTTCGAGGCGTCGGTGACCCGGGTGAACATGCTCTCGCCGAAGAACGCCGCGCCGAGCTTGACCCCGTACAGCCCGCCCGCGAGTTCGCCGTCGAGCCAGCATTCGATCGAGTGTGCGTTGCCGCGTGCGTGCAGCGCGCGGTAAGCGGCGACGATCTCGGCGTTGATCCATGTATCCTGCCGGCCGGCGACCGGTTCGGCGCACCCCGCCATCACCTCGGCGAAGGCGCGGTCGGCGGTGATCGCGAAACGCTCGGACCTGAGCACGCGTGCGAGTCGCGCAGGCAGGTGAAAGCCCGCGAGCGGCAGCACGCCTCGCTTGTGCGGCTCGACCCAGAAGACATCGGTGGCGTCGCGGTGGTCGGCCATCGGGAAGACCCCGGCGGCATAGGCGCGCAGCAGCAGATCGGGATCGAGCCGCCGGGTCACAGCGCCCCGCCGACCCACAGCGGCGGCCGCCGGTGGTGCCAGTCGATTTCGCGCTCGAGCTCGTACGCGAGTTCGAGCAATTTGCGTTCGCCCCCCGGCGCGGCGGTGAACTGCATCCCGATCGGCACGCCGTCGCGCGCAAACCCCATCGGCAGGCCGATCGCCGCCGCCCCCGCGGCATTCTCGATCGGCGTGTACGCGACGTAATTGCGCAGCGTCTCGGCGAGGTCGGCATACGACTTGATCGGATCGAGCACGCCGATCGCGACCGGTGGCGCGCCGAGCACCGGCGTCAGCAGCACATCGTAGGCGACGAACTGCGCCGTGTACTGGCGTTCGAGCAGCTGCAATGCCGCGGTCGCCTTGGCGATGTCGTCCGTACCGTAGCGCGCGCCCGCCGCCGCCCAGCTCAAGGTCAGCGGCTCGACATCGCGCGCGTTCGGCTTGCGGTGGAGGAACGCCTCGGCGACCTTGACCCGTCCGCCCGCGCCCGCGCTCCACAGCGTCTCGAACGCCGCCGCAACCGCCGCGCCGTCATACGCCGGCGATGCGTCGACGAGCTGGTGGCCGCGCTTCGTCAATTCGCGCACCGTCAGCTCGAATACGGCGGCGACATCGGGATGCGGCTCGTGTCCGGTCGCCGATGCGCGCTGTAGCCCGATGGTGAGCCGCCGCCCGCCGGGGCCCGTCACCAGCCCGACCGGGGGATAGACCGCATCGCCCGCCGGACGCTCCATCGCCGCGAGCCACGCCGCGGTGTCGCGGACGGTGCGGCTGAGGCACGACTGGACGCCGAAGTCGGTCACCGCGCGGCCGGTGTCGCCGATCATCCGCGCGCGGCTCGGCTTCAGCCCGACGAGCCCGCAGCACGACGCCGGGATGCGGATCGAGCCGCCGCCGTCATTGCCATGCGCGACCGCGACGACGCCGGCCGCGACCGCCGCCGCCGATCCGCCCGACGATCCACCGGCCGAGCGGTCGAGCCGCCACGGGTTGCGGGTCGGGCCGGTCAGCAATGCCTCGCTCGTCGGCAACAGCCCGAACTCGGGCAGGTTCGACCGGCCGATCGAAACGAGGCCCGCGCGCGCGATCGCGGTGGCGGCGGGCGCGTCGGTCGCGCCGATCCGGTCGCGCAGCCCACGGCAGCCGCTCGTCCACGGCAGACTGGCCTGTTCGATATTGTCCTTGATCAGCGTCGGAATGCCCGCGAGGGGGCCGCCGGGGTTTGCCGCGGCAGCGCTGCGGGCGCGATCGTAATTCGGGTGGGCGACCGCGTTGATCAGCGGATTGACGCGGTCGAGCCGGACGATCGCCGCCTCGGTGAGCGCGACCGGCGTCGTCCGACCCCGGTCGAGCGCCGACGCGGCGCCGACCGCATCGCGCGGCGGCTTGCGCTTGCCCTCGACCCCGGTCAGCGGGGCGAGTGCGGCGAGCGCGGCCCCTGCCTCCAGAAAGCGCCGTCGTGTGACCGTCGTCATGCTGCTTCTCCGCCGGACAGAGTAATGGACCACTGCCTGCGTGCAACCTATGCCGGCGCAACGCTTTGATCGCCGCCCGACCTGAAGGACGTATCGATGCCCGACTCCCGCCTGTTCCAGCCGCTGACGCTGGGTGGCCTGACGCTGCCGAACCGCGTCGTCATCGCCCAAATGTGCCAGTATTCGGCCGACGGGCACGGCAGCGCGACCGACTGGCACGCGATGCACCTCGGCAACCTCGCCCAGTCGGGGGCGGGGCTGCTCATCCTCGAGGCGAGCGCGGTCGTGCCCGAGGGGCGGATCAGCCCCGACGACCTCGGCCTGTGGTCCGATGCGAACGAGGCGGCGCTGATGCCGGTGCTCGCCGCGATCCGCCGCTGGTCGCCGATGCCGGTCGGCATCCAGCTCGCCCACGCCGGGCGCAAGGCGTCGACCAAGGTGCCGTGGGAAGGCAATGCGCAGATCGCGCCCGACGCGCCGGGCGGCTGGCAGACCGTCGCGCCGTCGGCACTGACCTATGCCCCGCCCGAACATCCGCCCGTCGCGCTCGATGCCGCCGGTCTCGCGCGGGTCAAGGACGGCTTCGTCGCCGCCGCGCGCCGCGCCGACCGGCTCGGGATCGACCTGATCGAGCTGCACGGCGCCCACGGCTACCTGCTCCATCAATTCCTGTCGCCGCTGTCGAACGTTCGCGACGACGCGTACGGCGGCAGCCTCGAGAACCGGATGCGCTTTCCGCTCGAAGTGTTCGATGCGGTCCGGGCGGCGTTTCCGGCGGACAAGCCGGTCGGCATGCGGGTGTCGGCCACCGACTGGGCGCCGGGCGGCTGGGATGTCGCGGGAACGATTGCCTTCGCCCAGGCGCTCGAAGCGCGGGGCTGTGCCTATATTCACGTGTCGAGCGCTGGCCTGACATCGGTCCAGAAGATCACGACGAGCCCCGGCTACCAGGTGCCGTTCGCGCGCGCCGTCAAGGCGGCGGTCGGCATGCCGGTGATCGCGGTTGGCCTGATAACCGACTTCGACCACGCCGAGGCGATCGTCGCGACCGGCGACGCCGATGCGATCGCACTTGCCCGCGGCATCCTGTTCGATCCTCGCTGGCCGTGGCACGCGGCGGCGCATCTCGGCGCGAAGGTCCACGCCGCCAACCAGTATCTCCGCTCGCAGCCGGCACGGTTCAAGTCGCTGTTCGACGCCTGACCGGGCGCTTCGATTTGTCATTTCGCGAAATAGCGAATATAGCCAAGGCATGAACGCTGCGTTCGAAGCCCTGGCCCATCCGACCCGGCGCGACATCCTCGCGCTGCTCAAGGGCGGTGGTCGTACCGCCGGCGATCTTGCTGCAGCGGTTGGGGTGTCGCGACCGACGATGTCGGCGCATTTCGCCAAGCTCAAGGCGGCGGGTCTGATCGCTGCTGAGCCGCGCGGGGCGGCGATCGTCTACACGCTCAACCTGTCGGTGGTCGAGGAGGTCGTGCTCGGGCTGATGAACCGCCTCGGTTCGACCATCGCAGAGGGAGCGCCATGCGCCGCGCCGATCTGATCGCGGCGTCGGTGGTCATCGTCGGCGCGATGCTCGTCGCGGCGGTCGTGATCGGGCGAGCGACGCCCGACAACCTGCAGCTGCCGGTGCACTGGACCGCGACGGGCACCGTCGATCGCGTCGCCGACAAATGGACGGCGTTGTTCGCGGTACCAGTGGCCACCGCCGCTCTTGCCGTCCTTATGACGCTGCTGCCCATGGTCGAGACCGGCGACGGCCTGCGCCGCAGCGAAGGACTGTATCGCGCGATTTGGGCCGGGATGCTCGTCGTCCTCACCGCCGCGGAGCTCGCCATTCTCACCGCGGCGCGCGGGGGCGGGGAGACGTGGGCGGGGCTGCATTTTCTTGCGCTCGGCGTCCTGCTGATGCTCGTCGGCAACCAGCTCGGCAAGTCGCGCCCGATGCGCTTCGTCGGCATCCGGACGCCGTGGACGCGTGCCAATGTCGACACGTGGATCGCCACCCACCGCCTCGGCGGGCGCTTGATGATCGGCGCCGGTCTCGTCTGCTGGGCGTTCGTCGCCGCGGGAACGCCCGCGGCCCTCGCGCGCTGGGTCGTCGATGCGATCGTCGCGAGCGTGCTCATTCCCGCGGTCTATTCGTATTTCGACGGGTCGCGACGGGCACGCCAGGGTTGAGGGAGCTTGAGATGAAGACGTTGCTTGGCGGACTGATCGCCGTAATGACGCTCGCCCCGGCGGCGACCGCCGCGACCCCGCGCGAGGTCACCGTCGCTGATGGGCCGGTGACGCTCCACGGCACGCTGCTGCTGCCCGACGGCGACGCCAAGGTTGCCGGTGTCGTCATCGTCGCCGGGTCGGGCGCGACCGACCGCGACGGCAACAGCCGCCTCGGATCGGAGACGCTGCACAACGATAGCCTGAAGTTGCTCGCCGAGGGGCTGGCGGCGCGGGGCATCGCGTCGCTGCGCTTCGACAAGCGCGCGATCGGCGCGAGCAAGGTCGCCGGCCTCGACGAATCGTCGCTGCGCTTCGGCACCTATGTCGGCGACGCCCGGAAATGGACCGCGCTCCTCGCCGCCGAGCCGCGCATCAGCCGCGTCGTCCTGCTCGGCCACAGCGAGGGCGCGCTGATTGCGACAATGGCGGCCGAAGCCACCCCGGTCGCCGGAGTCGTGACGATCGCCGGGGCCGGCGAGCCGGCGGCGGCGGTGCTGCGGCGGCAGTTCCATTCGGGCGCGTTGCCGCCGCCGCTGATCGGCCCCGCCGACGCGACGCTCGACAGCCTCGTCGCGGGCAAGGCGGTTGCCGCGCCGCCGCCGGAACTGCTCGCGCTGTTCCGGCCGAGCGTCCAGCCGTATCTGATGTCATGGCTGCCGCTCGACCCGGCGAAAGAACTGGCCAAGCTCACCGTGCCGGTGCTCGTCGTCCAGGGCGCGACCGACCTGCAGATCGGCGAGGGCGATGCGAAGCTGCTCGCGGCGGCGCGGCCCGACATCAAGCTCGTGATCGTGCCCGGCATGAACCACGTGCTCAAGACCGCGCCGGTCGACCGCGCCGCCAACGTCGCGACGTACCACGATCCGTCGCTCCCGCTCGCGCCCGGCCTGATCGATGCGGTCGCCGGCTTCGTCGACGCGACGGGGAAATAGCTCAGCCGCCGCGGCGGACGGTCACGATCGTTACCGGCTTGACCAGCATCTGGCCACGCATCGCGCCCGACCCCGAGTCGCCGACCGGCGCGTCGAGGATGTGGCGAACGACGTCCATGCCTTCGGTGACGTGGCCGAACGCGGCGAAACCGGCGTTGTCGCCGGCATCCTGCGGCCGGGCATCGAGCGACGACAGCGGTCCGGTGGTGATGAAGAAGTCGCCGCGCGCCGATCCCGGCGTCGTTCGCGCCATCGAGATCGTGCTTTCGCCGTGGGCCAAGCCCGTCGTCGTCGTCGGCTCGTGCGCGACCGGTGGCAGGACGCGCTTCGGATCGCCGCGCACCCCGCCCTGGACGAGGCCGATGCCCGGCGCGACCTTGGTCGCGCGGTAGAAGGCGGTGCCGTCGAAGCGCTTCTGGTCGACGTAGCGGAGAAAGTTCGCGGTCGTCAGCGGGGCGTCCTTGCGGTCGAGCTCGACAACGATCGCGCCTTGGTTCGTCGTGATGCGGACGAGGGTCGTGTCGGGGGTCGTCGCGGCGGCGGCAGGTGCCGCGACCGCCAGCGCCAGGGCAATGCGGATCATGCCAGCGGTCCGCCGAGCGACGCCCAGTCGCGGTCGCCGCCGCCGTCGGCGATGATCGCGTCCATCCGCGCGAGCAGCATCCGCGCGAGCGGCAGCTCGGCCTGCGGCGCGGCATCGATGCCGAACGCGACGTCCTTGCGCCCGAGCCGCATTGCAAAACCGACCGGCTCGAACTTCTGCGCGGCGATCATCGCGCCATAGCCGCCGATGATCCGGCTACCGAAATCGGTCTCCTTGAACAGCGCGAGCATGGCGTCGCGGGTCACTCCGCGCGCGCCGACGATCGCCATCGCCTCGGTGACCATCTCGGTCAGGGCGGCGATGCCGAAGTTCGCCGCGAGCTTTGCCGCCGCCGCCATGCCGGGCTCGCCGCCCATGATCAGCAGCTTCGGCCCGAGAGCGGCGAACACCGGGCGGGCGGCATCGATGTCGGCCTCGCTGCCCGCCGCGAAAACGACGAGCTTGCCCGCCGCCGCCGCGTCGGGCCGCCCGAGCACCTGCGCCGAGACGAAGCGCTGGCCGCCAGCGCGATGCGCCGCCTCGAGCCGGACGGTCAGGCCGACGCTGACGGTGCTGCACGAGACGTGGAGGACGTCCGCCCCGGCCGTCAGGATGCCGTCCGCGCCGAAGGTCACCGCCTCGACCGCGGCATCGTCGGCGAGCATCGACACCACGATTCCGCCTCGCGCCGCGTCGGCCGGGGAGGCGGCGACGGTGGCCCCGGTAATCGCCTCGGCCTTGGCCGGGTCGCGGTTCCATACCGTCACCGCGTGGCCAGCCGCGAGCAGCGAGCGCGCCATGCCCGAGCCCATTTGCCCGAGACCGATGAGTCCGACGTCCATCTGCTGCTCCATCGAATCTCCAATCTCGGCTGATTATGGGCTCAACCGTGCCCGCCGCGGTCGCGACGCGCAACGCCGACGAGCACCGCGGTCGACAACAGGATCGATGCGACCAGCCCACCGACCGCAAGCAGACCCACGCTGCTGATCGCGACCTCGGCCGAGAAACGCGTTGCCTTGCCGATGGTCAGCGCAACTGCGGCGCGATGAACGCCGGCGGGCGGCGGGGCGGGCATGTGGCTCTTCATGCCCGCCCAACGTGCAACGGCCGGGCACGGTTCACCGTAAAGTCGGAACTAACCGCACTCGGCCTGGCGTATCCGGACTAAGCCCCGGCGATACCGCAAGCCTGACGCCTCACCCCGCGAGCGCCTCGACCTTTGCCGCGAGCATCAGCCAGCGTTCCTCGGCGGCGGCCTGCTTGCGGCGCATCGCATCGGCTTCGGCGTTGATCCGGTCGAATTGCTTCGGGTCGCGGGCGTAGAGCGCGGGGTCGGCGAGCGCGGTTTCGGCAGCGGCGATCGCCTTGGTCATCGCCTCGATCTCGGCGGGCAGGCCGTCGAGCTCGCGCTGTTCGATGTAGGTCAGCTTGACCGTCTTGCGCGGGCTCGCCGCCGCCGCCTTCGCCTGCGCGGCGGGGGAGCGCGCGAGCAGGGCGACGCCGTCGCGCTTCGCCTCCCAGTCCGAATAGCCGCCCGCAACGACGTCGGCCTTGCCGCTGCCGTCGAGCGCGACGACCGCGGTGACGGTGCGGTCGAGGAAGTCGCGGTCGTGGCTGACGATCAGGACGGTGCCGGCATAGTCGTCGATCACCTCCTGCAGCAGATCGAGCGTCTCGAGGTCGAGGTCGTTGGTCGGCTCGTCGAGGATCAGCAGGTTCGATACGCGGGCGAATTCGCGGGCGAGGAGCAGGCGCGACTGCTCGCCGCCCGAAAAGGTCTCGATCTTCGCGTCGAGCACGCCGGGGTCGAACAGGAAGTCCTTGAGATAGCCCGCGACATGCTTGCGGACGCCGCCGACGTCGACCCAGTCGCCGCCGTCGGCGATGATCTGGCGCACGGTCTGGCCGGGCACGAGGCGCGCGCGCTTCTGGTCGATCAGGATCGCCTCGATCGTCTTGGCGCGGCGAATGCGACCGGCATCGGGCTCGATCTCGCCGGTCAGCAGCTTGAGCAGCGTCGTCTTGCCGGTGCCGTTCGGCCCGATCACGCCGATCCGGTCGCCGCGCTGCACGCGCAGCGACAGGTCGTTGAGGATCGTCCTCTCGCCGAACTTCTTGGTGACGTGCTCGGCGTCGATCACGACCTTGGTCTTGGCGTCGTCGGTCGTCGTCGCGAGCTTGGCGACGCCGACCGGGCCGGTCATCGACTTCCGCAGTTCGCGCA
>CAXTPH010000005.1:0-23597 GCA_964245955.1 uncultured Sphingomonadaceae bacterium
GTCATCCGCGGCATTTTTTACTGACCACCAACGCCGCGCTGGGGCCCGAACGGGTTCCCAGCGCGTAATCACCGCATCAAGGGAGAGACCAATGATCAAGCAGATAATTCTCGCCGCCGCCGCCGTCGCCGCGCTCGGCACGTCGATCGCCGGTTCGGCGCAGGAGATGCGACGCGACCGCATGGAGATGCGCCACGACCGGCAGGAACTACGGCACGACCGCCGCGATTTCCGACACGACCGCCGGGCGGTGCACGGCCGCTATTTCTGGCACGGCCATTATTATCAGAACCGCTGCCGCCACCACGGTCAGTGGATGTATCGCTAGGCCGATCGACGTCGCCGCCGGGCTCGTGCCCGGCGGCGTTTTCACGATAGGCGGCGTGCCTCGGCAAAGCGCCAGAGCCGCAGCCTGACCAGGATTTGCGCCGCCGCGAGCCGGTCGCGCAACCGCGGCAGCTTCGATGCTGCCAGTGCTTTCGGCAAATGCGCGATCGCCGACAGCGGGAGCGCCCAAGTCCGCAGCCGCCATTTAACAACGCTGCCACCGTGGGCGCGATGCAGCGCCGCGCTTTCCCGCTCGAGCCGCTCCCATTTCCGCGTCAGCTCGGCCCATGTCCGCCGTGCCGGATGCGCGACGACGGCGTCGGGCGCATAAGCGATGCGATAGCCCATGGCGCGGGCGCGCAGGCACCAGTCGGCGTCCTCCGAAACCTGCGGGCGGAAGCCGCCGACCGCGGCGAAGACCTCGGCCCGGGTAAACAGGTTGGCGGTCACGCTGAAACCCTTGGCTTCGACATAGGCGCGGTTGTCGAAGGCGAAGACGCGTTCGAACGCCTCGACCGGTGTTGGCGCCGCTGGTTTGGCGAACGATACCCGCATCGCCCCGCCGACGAGGTCGACGCCGCCCAATGCTGCGACCCCGGCGGCGAGCCAGCCGGGATCGGGGACGCAGTCGGCGTCGGTGAAGGCGAGGATGCTGCCGCTGGCCGCCATCACTCCAGTGTTACGCGCTGCCCCGGCCCCGCGCTCGGGGGCGATGACGAGCTTTGCGCGCCCGTCGATCACTGCCGCTACCACTGCCTCGCCAATGGGCGAGGCGTTGTCGGCGACGATCGTCTCGAAGTCGCGGAAGCTCTGCGTGTCGAGCGCATCGAGGCATTTGCCGAGGTTGGCGAGGTCCTCGAAATGCGGAACGATGACGCTGACGGCGGGCAAGTTACTTCAGATACTTGTCGAACCAGCCGATCGTCCGCGTCTCGCGGTCGTGGATGTTCTGCGGCTTGCGGATACGGTGGCCCTCGGCGGCGTAGATGACGAGGCTCGTCGGCACGTTCATCGCCTTCAGCGCGTGCCAGAATTCGACCGACTGCGCCGGCGGACATTCGACGTCGCGCTCGCCGACATAGATCAGCGTCGGGGTCCGCGCCGCCTTGATCGAGGTCAGCGGCGACAGCTTGGTGTAGATCGCCGGGTCGTCGTACGCGCTCGCGCCGAAGAACGGGATCATCCACTGGTCGATACCGTTCTGGCCGTAATAGCTGATCCAGTTGGCGATGCCCGCCCCGGCGACGCCGGCCTTGAACCGCGTCGAGTGGGTCACGGTCCACATCGTCATGAACCCGCCATAGCTATGGCCGTAGACGCCGAGGCGCTTGTCGTCGACCGGGGCGGCCTTCTCGACCGCGGTCACCCCGGCGAGGATGTCGCGCAGGTCGCCGCCGCCGAAGTCGCGGACATTGGCGCGGGTAAACGCCTCGCCCTGGCCATAGCTGCCGCGCGGGTTCGGCTGGAAGACGTAGTAACCGCGCTCGACGAGCTGGCGGACCGTGCCGTTCCACAGATACGACGGCGTCGTCGCCGACGACGGGCCGCCGTGGACGATCGTGATCATCGGGTATTTGCGCCCCGGCTCGACCGACTTCGGCGCGAGCAGCCAGCCCTGGACGTCGCGGCCCTCGCTCTTCCACTTGATGCTGGTGGCGACCGCGTTGGCGCCAAGCGCGGCGTTCTCGCGGGTGATCGCGACGCCGCCGAGGACGATCTCGGGCGGGTGCTCGAAGTCTTCGACCGACGCCGCCCACTTGCTGCCGTCGGCGCTGAGCGAAACCGCGCCGCTACCTGCGCTTGGCGTCGCCGACGCCGACCAGATCGGGGTGAAAGCGGCGGCGGCACCGGTCATGGCAACGCGATCGAGTTCGAACTTGTCGCCGACCAGCCGCAGCGCCACCGGGTCGGCTCCGTTCCAGTCGAGCGACGTGACCGTCGCCTTCATTCCTGCGGTGAGGTTGACCGGCGTTCCGCCGGCGAACGGCACCGCGTACAGGTCGCCGCCGACCGGGCCGAAGTCGCTCATCAGCCCGCCGATATAGACAACGGTCTTCCCGTCGGGCGAAACCTGCGGTCGGTTGAGCTGGGTCTTAGGCGCCGCGATCTCGCGCGCGCCGCCGCCGCCGGCATCGACCGCGATCAGTTTCGCCACCCACCAATTATTGTCGCCATTGCCCTTCGCCGCGGTCGCGACGAAGCCGCGCCCATCGGGCGTCCAGTCGTATTCGTAGACGAAGGTGTCGGCCGGGGAGAGCATCCGCAGCGTGCCGCCGGCGGCGGGGACCGTCGCGATCCGCTGTTCGTCGTCGGCCGCGCCGATCTCGCCGACCTGCGCCGCGCCCGCCTCGACCGCGCCGGTCGCCTTGGTCGCGCCTTCGACCGCGAGCAGCGCGATCGTCTTGCCGTCGGGCGACCAGCGCGGGGTCTGCGCCACGCCGCGGACCGATGCGAGCGACCGCAGCTTGGCGCCGGTAGCGATCGTCAGCGCCGCCGTCCCCGCCGCGCGGTCGCTGACGACGAAGGCGATGCTCGCGCCGTCGGGCGACCACGCCGGCGCGCCGTACGAGCAGGTCGGGCACGGGTCGATTCGGCGGAGGACGGCCCCGCTCGCCGACCGGACGACGATCGCGGTGTGCGGGTCGGGCGCGCCGGTGTCGAGCGGAACGACGCTTTCGACCGCCGCGATCTCGGTGCCCGCGGGCGATAGCGCGACTTGCGAAAAATGGTGGAGGCCGGCGTCGGTCGCCAAGGGGGGCGCAGCGGCGGCGAGAGCGGCGACGAGGCTAAGCAACATGGTGGTGACGACCCCCTGACGTTTCGCGCGGTTATACGCGACTTTGCCCCGCCGTCATCCCTGCGCCGTCGGACCCTAGCGCTCGCTTTCGTGCGGGGCCGGGACGCCGCTCGCGGCGACCATCGCGGCGGTGACCTTGCTCGGATAGGCATTGCCGAAATGGGTGCGGACATAGCCGATGACGTCGGCGATCTGCTGGTCGGTCAGCTGCCCGCGGAACCACGGCATCGCCCCCTTGCCGCCGGTGACGACGCCGATCGGATAGTCGGGGTATTTGAGGTTCGCGTTTCCCGCAAGCGCGGCGATCCGCCCGGCCCCGACCGCGCCCTTGGCGTTCGCCATGTGGCACGCCTGGCAGACCTGCTGGTACACCTGCTCGCCGCTGAGTTGCGGCAGCGGCGCGAGCGAGCCGGGCAGCGGCTGGGCGAAGGCGGGACCGGCGGCGAGGAGCAGCGCGGCGGCAAAGGTTCGCTTCATCTCTCAGGCCTCCAATGCGCGCTTGTGCAGACGGGTGATCGCGTCGAGCGACGACAGCAGCGCCCCCTCCATCCAGCACCCGATGTACGACGCATGCTCGCCGGCGAGGACGATGCGGTCGTCGACCGCGACCAGCGTCTGGTAATGCTCCTTGCGCGTGTCCTCGTTCCACTGCGCGCAGCAGCCGAGGGTGAATGGCGATCGGCTCCACGCCATCGAGAAGCCGTTGCTGAACTGCTCCTTGTAGCGCCCCGGATGGAACACCGACCCCTGTTCGAGTGCGGCGGCGATCCGCGCCTCGGGGGTCATCCCGGCGAATTTGTACGACGCCGGACCGAAGGTATACGCGCCGAGGATCACCCCCGGGCCCGCGCTGTGCATCCCCCCGCTCGGGTACGAGATCATCGAGATCGGCTGGTCGGTGAAGCTGATCCCGCCATAGACCGCCTCGTCGTCCTCCCAGAAGCGCGACCGCATTTCGAGCCCGATCTTGACCGAGTTCGAATACGGCACCGCCGCGATCGCCGCCTTCATTCCCGTCGAGGCGTCGAGGTCGATCTGGCTGAGGATGCCGAGCGGGATCGTGCAGACGCAATAATCGGCCTTGGCGGTGCCGACGGTGCCGCTGGCGACGTCGGTATAGGTCACCGTCACTGCGCCGCCGCCCTGGTCGATCTTGGTCACCTTGGTGCCGTAACGGACCTTGCCTTCGACCTGGCGGCCGAACGCCTTGCCGATCATGCCCATGCCGCCGACCGGCTGGAACATCGTCGTCTGGCGGTCGTCCTCGAAATGCTGCGCGATGACCCCCCAGATCTTCGAATCCATCACGCCCTTGAACGGCAGCGGCTCGGACGGGATCGGCTCGCCCGGGACGCCGCCGCCCGGTGGCCGGTCCCAGCCGCGGTGCCGCGACGACTTGCTGCCGCGCGTATATTTGAAGTCCTTGTCGAGATAGCCCCATTCGCGGAGCGCGACCTTGAGCTTGTCGCCGTCCTCGGCGGTCATCGCCGAATCAAGGCCCTTGTTGTCGATCGCCTTCGCCAGCAGCTCGGCGACGTTGCCGTCCCAATCGGCGGCGAGGTCGCGGTAGCGCTGCGGCTTGCCGCCGAAGGCGCCGCTGTTGTGCACCAGCGCCTGGTGGTTGACCTGGATGAAGGGTTCGAGCGCGACGCCGAAGGCCTTGCAATAATGCAGGATCGTGCGGTGGTGATACGGTATGCGCCACGGCCCGGGGTTGAGGTAGTTGCCCTTGGCGAAACCGACCTGCTGCGTCGCGCCGCCGAGTTCGGTATAGGTATCACCGCCATAGACCGACCAGTTCCGGCCGCCAGGACGGCTGTTGTATTCGAGGATCTGGACGGCATAGCCCGCCTTCGACAATTCGTAGGCGGCGAGCATCCCGGCCAGTCCGGCACCGAGCACGAGCACCGAAGCCCCGGGCCGTGCCCCCGACAGGTTGGGCGGCCCGGCGAACTGGGTTTCGGCGGCATGGCCCATCGTCGCCATCGCCTGATACAGCACCGATGCCCCGCCGAGCATGCCGATCGCATGCAGTACCTCGCGCCGTGTCGGTGCCCGTCCCGCCATATCCATCGCCGCCCCCGGTTTGTGCATTGCACAATGATGACACACTGGCGCGGATTTCGTGTGGCTGCAAGGGCGAAGCATCGGCCGCCGGGAGGACCGCTTTACACCGCGCCGGGAGCGGTTAGAGGTCGGGCGATGCCCCCTGTTTCTGGCCCGCTCGACGACCTGCTGATCGTCGACCTGTCGCGCGTCCTCGCCGGGCCGTACGCGACGATGGTGCTCGCCGATCTCGGCGCGCGGGTGGTCAAGGTCGAGCGTCCCGGAACCGGCGACGACAGCCGCCACATCGGCCCGTTCAAGGCCGGCGACCCGAACCAGTCGGCGTATTTCGCGAGTATCAACCGCGGCAAGGAATCGATCGCGCTCGACCTCGCCGATCCGGGTGACCGCGCGGTGTTCGACGCGCTCGTCGCCAGAGCCGACGTCCTCGTCGAGAACTTCCGTCCCGGCGTGATGGCGCGGCTCGGCCTCGGCTGGGATGCGCTCCACGCCAGGCACCCCCGGCTGATCTACGCCGCGGCAAGCGGCTTCGGCCACACCGGCCCCGACCGCGACAAGCCGGCGTACGACATGATCGTCCAGGCGATGGGCGGGATCATGTCGGTCACCGGCTGGCCCGGCGGCAAGCCGACGCGCGTCGGCACGTCGATCGGCGACATCACCGCCGGGCTGTTCACCGTCGCCGGGATCCTCGCCGCGCTTCACCATCGCGCGCGGACCGGTGCGGGGCTGTTCGTCGACGTCGCCATGCTCGACGGGCAGATCGCGATCCTCGAGAACGCCGTCGCGCGCTACGCGGTGACCGGCGTCGCGCCGGGGCCGCTCGGTGCGCGCCACCCGTCGATCACGCCGTTCGCCGCTTATGCCTGTGCCGGCGGCCATATCGTCGTCGCCGCGGGCAACAATGCGCTGTTCCGCGCGCTTGCCGTCGCGCTCGACCTGTCGGGTTTGCTCGACGATCCGCGCTTCGCCACCAATGCCAGCCGCAGCGACCACGCCGACGCGCTGGGGACGATCCTCGAGGGGCGCCTCGCCGACGCCGATGCGGCGCACTGGCTCGGCGTCATCGAGGCGGCCGGCGTGCCGTGCGGGCCGCTCAACGACGTCGCGCAGGCGCTCGCCCACCGCCAGGTCGTCGCACGCAACATGGCCATCACGACGGGCTTCCCCGACGGTTCGCCGTTGCTCGCGGCGGGAAACCCGGTCAAGCTGTCGGGCTATGCCGATCCGCCGACCCGCGCCAAGGCCCCGGCGCTCGACGAGCATCGCGCCATGATCCTGGCGGACCTAGGTTTATGAACGACGCCGACATCGCGCTGATCCACCGGCTCGCCGACGCGGCGGGAGCGGTGATCCGCCCGCACTTCCGTAACCTTGCGGCAGTCGAGACCAAGGACGACGCCTCGCCAGTCACCGTCGCCGACCGTGCCGCCGAAGCAGCGATCCGCGACATCCTCGCGGTCGAGCGGCCCGGCGACGGCATCATCGGCGAGGAATATGGCGAGGACCGGCCCGACGCGGCGCGTGTCTGGGTCATCGACCCGATCGACGGGACGCGCGCCTTCATCGCCGGCCGGCCGCTGTTCGGGACGCTTATCGCGCTGCTCGTCGACGGGGTGCCGCTGCTCGGCGTGATCGACCAGTGCATCGCCCGCGACCGCTGGATCGGCACCCCGGCGGGGACCTGGCTCAACGGCACCGCCGTCCGGACGCGCGCCTGCCCGGCGCTGGCGGGCGCGCACGTCGGCACGACCTCGCCATATCTGTTCGACGATCTTGCAGCATTCCAGCGGGTGCGGCTGGCGGCACGCGACGTGCTCTACGGCGGTGACAACCATAATTACGGCCTGGTCGCGACCGGCTGCCTCGACCTCGTCGTCGAATCGGGGCTCAAGGTCTACGACTGGGCGGCACTCGTCCCCGTGGTCGCCGGCGCCGGCGGGGTGATGACCGATTGGGCGGGCGCGCCGCTGCGGCGGGGCAGCGATGGGTGCGTCGTCGCCGCCGGCGACCCGGTGCTGCTCGCCGAGGTGCTGGCGACGCTCGGCGGCTAGCCCGGCGTGCCGAAGCGCGCGGCGTATTCGGTCGTCCGGCCCTCGTCGAGCAACGTCGCCTGTTCGACCAGCCGGTCGCGGGCGATCCGTCCGTTGAACGCCCCGAGCCGGGTGTCGGCGTCGAGCGCTTCGTCGGGGTTGAGCCGCGCGATCCGGTCGACCGTATCGAGGCCGATCGCCTCGAGCGCGGCAGCGAATTTGTCGCCGACCCCCTTGAGCGCGCGGATGCCGGGGACCGCGTCGACGACGATCGGCCCGGTGCCGGCGAGCGGTTCGGCGGTTACGATCGGGCTCGTCAGCGGCAGCGGTTCCTGCGCGGTCCGCTTAAGCTTGGCGACCTCGCGCTTCAGCCGGTCGACTTCGTCGGCCAGCGGGCGCATCGCCTCGCGGCTCGCGGTCAGCTCGCGCTGCGCCTGCGCCGCCTCGGTCCGCGCCGCCGCCAGCCCTGCCGTGTCGGCGACCGCGGCGACCCGCACCGTGCGCCGGAACATCCGTCCGAGCAGCAGGCCGAGGATCAGCCCCCCGACCGCCCAGAGCGCATAGGCAAGACTGAACTCGTACGTCGTGGCCATCGGTGTGCTCCGGTGTCGCGTTGCTCCGCACATGCGGCGAACGGGGTGGTTCGACAAGTCCCCGGCTGCTAATCCCAACGCATGACCCGCGCCGCCCCGACCCCGACCGAACGCCGCCTCGCCATCGGCGCGGTGCTGATCGTGCTGCTGCTGTCGGCGCTCGACCAGACGATCGTGTCGACGGCGATGCCGCGGATCATCGCCGAATTGCACGGCCTCGAGCGGATCGCGTGGGTCGGCACGTCGTATTTGCTCGCCTCGACCGTCGTCGTGCCGATCTACGGCAAGCTCGGCGACCTGTACGGGCGGCGGCCGATCCTCGTCTTCGGCGTCGTCGTCTTTCTGCTCGGCTCGATGCTGTGCGGGCTCGCGGGCGAGTTCGGCACGCTGCCGCTCGTCGGCGACGGGATGAACCAGCTGATCGTCTGCCGCGCGCTGCAGGGGATCGGCGCGGGTGCGCTGACGACCGGGGCGTTCGCGACGATCGCCGACATCGTCCCCCCGGCGGAGCGCGGCAAGTACACCGGGCTGTTCGGCGCGATGTTCGGCTTCGCCAGCGTCGCCGGGCCGGTGATCGGCGGCGCGTTGACCGAGCATGCGACGACGGCGCTCCTCGGCCATGTTATCAGCGGCTGGCGCTTCGTCTTCTACGTCAACCTGCCGCTCGGTGCGGTCGCGCTATGGATCCTGCTTAACCGGCTGCCGAACACCGGCGGGCAGGTCGGCGGCGAGCGGCGGGTCGACTGGGCCGGCAGCGCGCTGCTCCTGCTCACCTTTGTGCCGCTGCTGCTCGCGCTGTCGTGGGGCGGCCACGCCTATGCGTGGGGATCGCCGACGATCGTCGTGATGCTCGGCGGCGCGTTCGCCGGGCTCGTCGTGCTGCTGCTCTATTCGCGCGGCAGGGACCATGCCGTCGTGCCGATCGGGCTGTTCTCGAACCCGGTGTTTGCGCGCGGCAACCTCGCGCTGTTCATCATCAACGTCGCCTTCATGGGCATCGTCATGTTCCTGCCGCTCTACCTCCAGGTCGCGCGCGGGGTGAGCGCGACCGACAGCGGCTTCGCGCTGCTGCCGCTGATGGGGGGCGTCCTCGTCGGCAGCGTCGTTTCCGGACGCGTTGTCAGCACGACGAAGCAGTACAAGCCGGTCCTCATCGTCGGCGGCATCCTGACGCTCGTGGGGGTCGGGCTGCTGCTGCAGGTTGGCGCCGAGACGTCGCAAACGGCGCTCCTTTTCCGCCTCGCGCTGCTCGGGCTCGGCATGGGCCCGGCGATGGGCATGTTCACGCTGGCGATCCAGAGCGCGGTCGAGCCGCTCCGGATCGGCACCGCCACCGCGTCGGCGCAGTTCTTCCGTCAGATTGGGTCGACGATCGGCGTCGCGCTGTTCGGCGCGATCCTGACCAATACGCTGACCGCCGAGCTGCCGCGCCGCGCCCCCGACCTCGTCCGCGCCGGCGCCTCTGCGGGCAAGAATGGGGTCGACATGAGCCACGCGCAGGCGCTGGCGATGGACCCGGCGGCGCTGCGAACGACGCTCGCGGCGAGCGGGGTAACCGACCCCGACCGCGTCGCACGAACCGCCGCCGGCATCCGCGCGAGCTTCTCGGCGGCGATCCTCGGGCTGTTCCCGATCAGCGCGATCCTGTTCCTCGGGGCGTTCATCGTCACGCTGACGGTCCCGGGCCTCCGCCTGCGCGGGCGCGAGGATCCCGGCGAGCTCGTCGCGGTCGAAGCGGGGGCACCCGCCGGCGCGCCCGCCGAATGAGTCCGGCATGAGTGGGCCGGCCCGGCGGCGCGCGCTGCCCCCCGGTAGCGCGACCGAGCTGCGCGCGATGCGCGACGGCTGGCGGCTGCGCACGATCGTCTGGCCGGCCGGAACCAGCGGCTCGATTCTGTTCATCGGCGGGCGCGGCGACTTCGTCGAGAAATACGCCGAAAGCTATTGGCACTGGCGCGACGCCGGCTTCGGGTTGGCGGCGTTCGACTGGCGCGGGCAGGGCTTGTCCGGACGCCTCGGCGACACGCCCGACAAGGGGCATTCGACCGGGTTCGACACCCTCGTCGGCGACCTCGCCGAGCAGGTCGCATGGTTCCGCGAGCGTCTGCCGCCGCCGCATTTCGCCGTCGCGCATTCGATGGGCGGGCATCTGCTGCTCCGCCACCTCGCGACGCATCCGCGCTCGATCGACCGCGCGGTGTTGTTGTCGCCGCTGCTCGGGCTGCGCGCCGCGCCGGTCGGGCCGTGGCTCGCGCGCGTCATCGCGCGGCTCCAGGTCGCGCGCGGCAGGGCGGGCGACTATGCCCCGGGCGCGGGTCCGGCGCAGACCGGCGACTTGATCCGCGCGCGGCGGCTGAGCAGCGACGCCGACCGCGTCGGTGACGAGGCGTGGTGGGTGGCGAACGATCCCGGCCTCGGTATCGGCGGGGTAACCAACGGCTGGCTCGCCGCCGCCTTCGCCTCGCTCGACGCCCTGACCGCGCGCGGTGTCCTCGAAGGCGTCACGACACCGCTCCTCATCCTGACCGCGGCGAACGACTGGCTCGTCGACAGCGCGGCTGCGGCGCGGCTGGCGAAGCGGCTGCCGGCGGCGCAGGTCGAATCGATCGCGGGGGCGGCGCACGAACTGCTGCGCGAGGCCGACGCCATCCGCGACCCCGTCCTCGCCCGCATCGACGGCTTCCTCGCATGACCGCGCGCTACGACATCGCGATCGTCGGCGCCGGGATCGCCGGGGCGAGCCTCGCCTATTTCTTGGGGCAGCATGGGGCCGGGTCGATCGTCATCCTCGAGGCCGAGGACACGCCCGGCTACCACACCACCGGGCGTTCGGCCGCGTTCTGGGAGCCGACCTATGGCGGTGCCGGGGTCGTCCCGCTGTCGGCGGCGAGCCGCGCCTTCTTCGATGCGCCGCCGCCGGGTTTCGCCACGCACCCGCTGCTGACGCCGCGCGGCGCGCTCCACATCGCCGCGCCGGGGGAGGAGGGCGCGCTCGCCGCGCTTGCCGCCGATTTCGACGGTTTCGGCGTCGCGACGGTGCCGGTCGACGCGGCGGGCATGGCGGCGCGCTACCCGATCGTCGGCGGCGGCTGGGAACGCGCCGGGCTGCTCGAACCCGACTGCCACGACATCGACGTCGCCAGCCTCCACGCCGGGTTCCTCGGCGGGGCGAAGCGCGCCGGGGCAGTGCTGGTCTGCGGCGCGCGGGTCGAACGGCTCGATCGTACGCCAGGCGACTGGCAGATCGCCACCGCTGCCGGCGCTTTCGCCGCGCGCGTCGTCGTCGACGCCGCCGGGGCGTGGGGCGACGAGCTCGCCGCGCTCGCCGGCCTTGCCCCGCTCGGCCTGACCCCGCTGCGGCGGACGATGGTCGTGCTCGACGTCGACCCCGCCCCGCCCGCTGACCTGCCGGTGGTGTTCGACGCGGCGGGGAGCTTCTACTTCAAGCCCGACGGGGGCAGGCTGTGGCTGTCGCCGCACGACGAGATCGCCGACGTCGCCCGCGACGCCGCGCCCGAGGAGCTCGACATCGCCGTCGCGATCGACCGCTTCGAACACGCGACGACCGCGCGCGTCCGCCGGGTCGAGCGGAGCTGGGCGGGGCTGCGGACCTTCTCGCCCGACCGCAACCCGGTCTACGGCTTCGACGCCCGGGATGCCGGCTTCTTCTGGTGCGCCGGGCAAGGCGGGTTCGGCATCCAGACCGCGCCGGCGGCGGGCGACCTCGCGGCGCGATTGCTGCTCGGGCTCGACCCGGGGCCGGTCGACCCCGCGCCGTACCGGCCCGAACGGTTCGCTTAGCGAATCCGCTGTCCTACACCCACCGCGGGCCGGTAGCGTCGCGACGCTTGAGTCGCCACCGGGGGATGCCCAATGCCGTCACACATCTCGCTCATCGTCTGCCGGGCGACCACCGGCGCCGAAGGTTGCGCGGCGCAAAACCGGTGACAAACGACAACTTTGTCAACTTCGCGGGGTCGATCGGGACCGAAAACCGGTGACAAACGACAACTTTGTCAACTTCGCGCGAGCCAGTGGGCGATGTTGAGCGCATAGCGTTGCGTCGAGGCGAGCGCTGCCGGGTCGGTTGCGAGACCGTCGCCCGGCGGCTCGGAAACGAAGCTCGGGCTGCCCGCCGCCGGGTCCCAATTATAGTCGGCGAAGTGGTGGAAGGTGCTCGCCGCGATCGCCGGGCCACCGGTTTCGTCGGCCTCGAACGCGACCGCGAGGTTGAAGCGATTGCCGGTCGTCAGGCTCGTGCCGGTGGCGATCACCCGCGCCGACGGCTCGTCGGGCGGCGCGCCGATCCCGCCTTCGTGCGGATGCGCGGGGATGCGGTCGACCCCGTCAAGGACCGGGTGGCGCTCGCCCTCGACAACGATCCGCTGCCAGTCGCCGTTCGCCCCCGAATGATAGTTCGGCCACAGGATGTCGGTCGTGACCCGGTCGTCGATGGCGTGGCGCGCGGTGTCGGGATCGGACTGCTTCGAATGGAAGTAATGCGCCTTCCCCACCCCGCCGAGATCGCAGACCGACGAGCCGAGATCCATGTGGTCACGGGTCACGAGCAGCCCGCGCCCGGCGCGGCGGAAGCGGCTGACGGCAGCGCAGTCGTCGCGGGTCAACCCGTCGCCGGTATCGACCGCGAACAGCCACGCCTCGTCGAAGTCGCTGGTGTCGAGCGTCGACAGCACCGAATCGGGGGCGGGCAGCGGATCGCGGTCGCGCGCGACGACGTCGAACCCCTCGGCGCGAAGCAGCGCGGCGAGCTTGCCGAAGCGGACGATGCCCCAATCGTCGACCGGCGTCGGAATCGTTGTCTGAAGCAGGATCTTGATCGGTCGCGGCATCGGTCTCTCCCCGGCTGGCCGCGATCATATGGCGCGCGCGGCGCGGTCCGCTAGGGGGTGGCGACGAGCTTCGTTCGCGCGGCGGCGATCGCGGCGTTGGCCAGCGCGTCGGCGCGCTCGTTGTCGGGGTCGCCCGAATGGCCCTTGACCCAGCGCCAGTCGACCTGATGCGGCTTGGCGGCGGCGAGCAGCGCCTGCCACAGGTCGACGTTCTTGACCGCGCTGCCGTCGGCGGTGCGCCACCCGCGCTTCTGCCAGCCATGGACCCACTTCATGATGCCGTCGCGGACATAGGCGCTGTCGGTGGTGAGTACGACGCGGCACGGCTTAGTCAGCGCCTCGAGCGCGCGGATCGCGGCGGTCAGCTCCATGCGGTTGTTGGTGGTCAGCGTCTCCGCCCCCAACAGCTCGCGCTCGACGGTCCCCATCCGCAGGATCGCGCCCCAGCCGCCACGCCCGGGGTTGCCCTTGCACGCGCCATCGGTCGCGATGACGACCAGCGGCAACTCAGCCATGCCCGAACAGCTCGGCAGGCGTCGCGCCGCGGTACCACATCAGCCGCCGGGCAAAGGCCATCGGGTCCTTCTTCGTCACCAGCGCGTCGGCCGGGGTCGTGATCCAGTCATAGGCGCGGGTCAGGGTGAAACGAAGCGACGCACCCCGGCACAGCATCCCGAATGCCGCGACCTCGGCATCGCTGAGCGGATGCTGGCTGCGGTAGCCGGCGAACAGCGCCGTTGCGATCGCCGGATGATAGCGCCGCCCGTCGGGCGAGAAACACCACGCCGAATGCATGACCGCAAGATCGTAGGCGCGGATGTCGGTGCAGGCGAAGTAGAAGTCGATCAGCCCGCTGACCTTGCCGCCGAGCAGTAGGACGTTGTCGGCAAACAGGTCGGCGTGGATCGTCGCCCGGTCGAGCGTCGCCGGCCAGCGCGCCGCAACGGCACCGAGTTCCTCGTCGACGATCGCCGACAGGCCGGGCGCGACCGCGCCAAAACGGTCGCCGATTTTACCGGCGAGCTGTCGCCATCCCTCGGGCCCGTGTTCGTTCGCGCGAACCAGCGTGAAGTCGGTCAGTGCGCGATGCATCGCCCCCATCGCCGCGGCGGTCGCAAAGGCATCGGCAGCCGATGGCGTGGTCA
Organism: uncultured Sphingomonadaceae bacterium; assembly: GCA_964245955.1. Classification (GTDB taxonomy): domain Bacteria; phylum Pseudomonadota; class Alphaproteobacteria; order Sphingomonadales; family Sphingomonadaceae; genus Polymorphobacter_B. Next base: position 13,813 of record CAXTPH010000005.1, read on the forward strand.
CCGACACCCCCGGTACGAACTCGATCAGGCACGCCGGGCGGCCGCACAGCATCTGCAGGATTCGCTCGCCCCGATCGGGGATCGGCCGCGGCACCGGCAGACCCTTGTCGGCGAGATGCGTCGTCAGCGCGAGAAAGTACGGCAGGTCGTCGGCGTCGACCCGATCCTCGTACAGCGTGAGGAAGTAGCGGGACCCCCGGTCGGTATCGAGCAGGAAGTTCGAATTCTGGACGCCTTCGGCGATGCCCTTGAAGCTGGTGGCACCGCCGACGTCGTAGCGGTCGAGGAAGCCGGCGAGTGCCTCGGCGGACACCGGCGTGAAAACGGCCATCAGCGCAGTCCGTGCAGCGCTATCGGATCAAACATGCAGCGCGCGTGGCAGCTTGAAAACGACGTCCTCGACTGCGCTCGTAACCGCGGAGACCGTCGTATCGAAACGCGTCGCCAGCAGTGCCATGAGCTCTTGAACGAGCGATTCGGGGGCCGATGCGCCGGCGGTGACGCCCACCGTCGCGACATTGTCGAACCATGTCCAGTCGATCTGGTCGGCGCCGGGGATGAGAAACGCGCGCGCGCCCGACCGCTCGGCGACCTCGCGCAGCCGTTGCGAATTCGACGAGTTGATCGCGCCGATGACGAGCATGAGATCGCAATCGCCGGCGATCGCCTTGACCGCCGCCTGCCGGTTCGACGTTGCGTAACAGATATCCTCGCCCTTTGGCCCGACGATCATGGGGAAGCGCCGCCGCAGCTCGGCGACGATGGCTGCGGTGTCGTCGACCGACAGCGTCGTCTGGGTGAGGAAGCCGACGCATTCCGGATCGGCGACGGTAACCGTCGCGGCATCGGCAATCGTCTCGACGAGGGTCATTGTGCCGGGGGGGACCTGGCCGAACGTCCCAATCACCTCGGGGTGGCCGTCGTGGCCGATGAACAGGATATGTCGTCCGCTCTCGACCAGACGCTCGGCCTGGCGATGCACCTTCGACACAAGCGGGCAGGTTGCGTCGAGATAGTTGAGGCCGCGCGCCGCCGCTTCGACCGGAAAGGCCTTGGGCACGCCATGCGCCGAGAACACCACCGGCACCCCGTCGGGAACCTCGCTCAGCTCTTCGACGAAGATGGCGCCCTGACGCTTCAAGTTGTCAACGACATGCGCGTTGTGGACAATCTCGTGACGGACGTAGACCGGCGCGCCAAAGCGTTCGATGGCCCGCTCGACGATCGTCACCGCGCGGTCGACCCCAGCGCAAAAGCCACGCGGCGCGGCGATGATGACGCGTAACGGCGGCAACCGCCGAAACGAAGGCACGATGGTCATGGTAAAGGCCCTTTACGCCATCGCCGGGCGGCGCACCATAACTTGTGCGCCCGATATGCGGTTTCTATGATACGGCCAATCGTCGCGAAGGGTTTCGATTTGTCCAAACTGCGTACTGCCGGCTTGATTGCGTTCGTCCTGCTCGCGGGGTGCCAGAAGAACCAGCTGCTGGTGAAGCGCTCGGTCTGCCCGGCGGTCGCGGTGCCGAATTTTGCCGGCGACCTGACGATGTTCGCCAACGGCGGCACCGCCGCGAGCGATATCGATGTTGTCGCCGCAATCACCAACGTCCGCGGCGTGTGCGATGAAGCCGGCGACCGCCTCGGCACCGCGGTCAGCTTCGACTTGCTGGCGCGGCGGAGTTCGCCGGCGGGCGCGCGGTCGGTGTCGCTGCCGTTTTTTGTCAGCGTCGTCCAAGGCGGCAATTTGTTGGTGTCGAAACAGCTCGGCGCGGTCACCGTCAATTTCGCCGACGGCCAGTTGCGCGCCCAGGCGTCGGCGGCAGCGCGGGCCGACGTGTCGCGCGCATCGGCGACGCTGAGCGATGCCATGCAGAAAAAGATCAACCGTGTCCGCAAGCCGGGTGATCTCGATGCGGCGACCGATCCGCTCGCCGATCCCGAGGTCAAGGCGGCGGTCCGCGCGACTACGTTTGAGGTGCTCGTCGGTTTCCAGCTGAGCGACGAGGCGCTGGCGTACAACGCCGGCAAATAACGGTTGTGCGCCGCAGCACGTTGCGGCACATCTAGCGCGTCGTCGGACCCCGGTCCGGCGCTTGCGCGGAAGAGCGTGGGGGTCATCCTCCACCGCCGAAGGAGCAAGCCGCCCCCGGCAATCTCTCAGGCACCAAGGACCGCGCGGGCGCGATAGCGATGATCTGGAAAGCGGGCGTGTCTTCGGACGCGTCCCACCGAAGGGGTAAGCCGGTCCGCCCGGTCAAAGCTCTCAGGTGCAAGTGACAGACGGGGGCAACGGCCGGCGGAGTCGCCGGTCGGACTCTGTCGCGAGTTGCCGGATGGACGAACCCGTTGCTCTGCCCCTCGATGCGCTGCACCGCGAACTCGGCGCGAGGATGGTCGCGTTCGCCGGCTATGCGATGCCGATCCAGTACGCGGGAATCATCGCCGAGCATCAGTGGACGCGCGCCAGTGCCGGACTGTTCGACGTCAGTCACATGGGGCAACTGACGCTGCCGTCGGACGCCGATGCCGCGCTCGAAACCCTGCTGCCGGGCGACATCACCGGGCTGCGCGAAGGTTGTCTGCGCTATTCGATGCTGCTCAACCCCAGCGGCGGTATGCTCGACGACCTGATGGTGACGCGGCGGGCGAACGATCTCTATCTCGTTGTCAACGGCGCGACGAAGACCGCCGATCTCGCGCACTTCGCCATGAACGGCTTAAGCGTCAGCCACCGGGAAGATCTGGCGTTGCTCGCGCTCCAAGGACCGAAGGCGGTCGACGCGCTCGACCGCCTGGTGCCCGGCGTCGCCGGCCTCAGCTTCATGCGCGCTGCGGCGTTCGATTTTGCGGGCGTCGCGTTGTGGATCAGCCGGTCGGGCTACACGGGCGAAGACGGCTTCGAAATATCGGTGCCATCAGGCGCTGCCGCCTCACTTGCCCGTGCGCTGCTCGACCAAGCCGAAGTCAGGCCGATTGGTCTCGGCGCGCGCGATTCGCTTCGGCTCGAGGCCGGGTTGCCGCTGTACGGCCACGATTTGACGTCCGACACCACGCCGATCGAGGCGAACCTCGCTTTTGCCGTCTCGAAGCGGCGGAAGACCGAGGGCGGATTTCCGGGCGCAGCGATCATCCTCGACCAGTTGTTCAATGGCGCGCCCCGCCGACGCGTCGGTCTCAAGATCGATGGGCGCCAGCCGGCTCGCGAAGGTGCCAGCGTCGTCGTCGACGGCGCAGCAGTCGGGCAAGTCACCAGTGGCGGCTTCGGTCCTGCGCTCGGCGCACCGATCGCGATGGCCTATGTCCCGATACCGCTTGCCGGCGATGGCACGCGGCTGAGCGTTGATGTCCGCGGCCGATCGCTCGATGCGACTGTCGTCCCGATGCCGTTCTTCCCCAAATCATACGTCCGCCAGGGAGTCAGCAAATGACCTTGTACTTCACCAAGGACCACGAATGGGTGTCGGTCGATGGGGCCGACGGTACCGTCGGCGTGACCGACTACGCCCAGGGGCAGCTCGGCGATGTCGTCTTCGTCGAGCTTCCTTCAGCAGGGGTCGCCGTCACGAAGGGCACTGCTGCTGCAGTTGTCGAGTCGGTCAAGGCGGCGTCCGATGTCTTCACGCCCGTCTCGGGATCCGTGACCGAGGCAAACGCGGCGCTGGCCGACAATCCGGCACTGGTCAACACCGCGCCCGAGACCGAAGGCTGGTTCTTTCGCCTGACGCTGGCCGACCCGGCCGAACTCGACGCGCTGATGGACGAGGCTGCGTACAAGACTTTTGTCGCGAGCCTGTAAGCATGGCGTGGGACCCCGCCGCTTATGCTGCGCACGCCGGGTTCGTGCCGGCGTTGGGCAGCGCCGTGGTCGACCTGCTTGCGCCGCGGTCGGATGAGCGCATTCTCGACTTGGGTTGCGGCGATGGTGTGCTGACTGAAAAGCTCGTCGCTGCGGGAGCAGCCGTCGTCGGCATCGATGCCGACTCGGCGATGGTCGCCGCCGCGGTCGAAAAGGGCCTCGACGCGCGCGTCGGCGACGGGCGACGGCTTTTGTTTGATGGTGAGTTCGACGCTGTTTTCTCGAACGCGGCGCTTCACTGGATGGGCGAGCCGGCGCCGGTCGTCGCTGGGGTCTTCCGCGCGCTCAAGCCCGGCGGGCGGTTTGTCGGCGAGTTCGGCGGCCATGGCAACATCGCCGCGATCCGCGTCGCGGTCCGCGCCGTCCTCGCCGCACGCGGCTACCGCGTGCCGTCGGTCGAGGAGAATTACTACCCGACCGCCGAGGGCTACCGGGCTGCGCTCGAAGCGGCCGGCTTCGTGGTCGACTATTGCGCGATCATCCCCCGCCCGACCCCGATCGCCAGCGGCATGAGCGCGTGGCTACAGACCTTTCGCGGCGGCTTCATCGACGCCGCCGGCGTTCCGCCCGACAAGCGCGGCCAGGTGATCGAGGACACGCGCGCGATGCTGCGCCCGATCCTCGCCGATGCCGCCGGCAACTGGATCGCCGATTATGTTCGCCTGCGCTTCGCCGCGCACAAGCCGGAGTAGGTCCGATGCGTTACCTTCCCCACACCGATGCTGATCGACGCGACATGCTGCGGGCGATCGGCGCCCCGTCAATCGATGCCCTGTTCGCCGACGTCCCCGCGGCGGCACAGCTGGCGGGTCCGATCGCGGGGCTGTCGCACCACATGCCCGAGATGCACGTCGAGCGGCATCTTGGCGCGATGGCGGCGAAGAACATGACGGCGAGCGGGGGACCATTCTTCCTCGGTGCGGGCGCGTACAAGCACCACGTTCCCGCGAGCGTCGACCACATCATCCAGCGCGGTGAGTTTCTGACGAGCTACACCCCGTACCAGCCCGAGATCGCGCAGGGGACCCTGCAGGTCCTGTTCGAGTTCCAGACGCAGGTCGCGCGGCTGCTCGGCATGGAGGTCGCGAATGCGTCGATGTACGACGGCTCGACCGCGATGACCGAGGCGGTCTTCATGGCGCGGCGAATCACCCGGCGGAAGGTTGCGCGCGTGTCGAGCGGGGTCCACCCGCATTATGCCGGTGTGCTCAAGACCTTGACGCGCTTCACCGACGACGAACTGATCACCCGCGTCCCCGATTTCACGCCCGATGACGACCTTGCCGAACTCGCAGCCTCGGTCGATGGCGAGACGAGCTGCGTCGTCGTCCAGAACCCGAACATCTTCGGCCATATCGCCGATCTGGCACCGCTCGCCGCCGCGTGCCACGCCGCCGGCGCGCTGCTGATCGTCGTCGTCACCGAGGTGGTATCGCTCGGACTGATCCGCTCGCCGGGTGAAATGGGGGCCGATATCGTCGTCGGCGAGGGCCAGTCGATCGGTAACGGCTTGAATTATGGCGGTCCCTATCTCGGGCTGTTCGCCTGCCGCGAGAAGCACGTTCGGGCGATGCCGGGGCGGCTGTGCGGCGAGACGGTCGACGCCGACGGCAGGCGCGGGTTCGTTTTAACCTTGTCGACCCGCGAGCAGCATATCCGGCGGGAGAAGGCGACGTCGAACATCTGCACCAATTCGGGGCTCTGCGCGCTGGCTTTCACCGTGCATATGAGCCTGCTTGGCGAGGGCGGCCTGCGTAAACTCGCCGCGCTCAACCATGCGCGCGCGGTTCAGCTTGCTGACCGGCTTAGCCGGATACCCGGTGTCGAGGTGGTGACACGCAGCTTTTTCAACGAGTTCACCCTACGTCTCCCGGTCGAGGCCCGACCGATCGTGCGCAAGCTGGCCGACAAGGGCATTCTCGCCGGGGTTTCCCTCGGGCGCTTGTTCCCCGGGGTCCGTGATCTTGAGCGCGGGCTGGTCGTGGCGGTGACCGAGACCGCGACCGACACCGATATGGATGCGTTCGAGGACGCTCTCGACGAGGTGCTGGCATGACGACATTCACCGGTAATCGCGCGCTGATGCTCGAGGAGCCTTTGCTGTTCGAGAAGGGCGGCATCGACCGCTGCGGCGTCGACCTGCCCGAAGTCCCTGAAGTCGCGACAAGATTGGGCGGCCTCGAACGCCACCGGCCGGTCGGCTTGCCTGGCCTGAGCGAGCCCGATGTCGTCCGCCACTTTACCCGGCTGAGCCGGCAAAACTATGCGATCGACATGGGAATATTCCCACTTGGTTCGTGTACGATGAAGCACAACCCGCGCTTGAACGAGAAGATGGCGCGGTTGCCCGGATTCGCCGATATCCACCCGCTGCAGCCGGTCGATACTGTCCAGGGCGCGCTCCAGCTGATCGACGAACTGGCCAACTGGCTGAAGAAGCTGACGAACATGCCCGAGGTGGCGATGTCGCCGAAGGCCGGGGCACACGGCGAGCTGTGCGGAATGCTCGCGATCCGCGCCGCGCACGATGCCGCGCACCACTCGGCGCACAGCACGCTCCACGACGCGAACGATGCGGCACCGCTAACCGCACCGGCACGGAGTGCACGCCGAACGGTTCTCGTCCCCGAAAGCGCCCACGGCACCAACCCGGCGACCGCCGCCTTCTGCGGCTACGCGGTCGAGAACATCCCCGCCGACGCGCGTGGCCGCGTCGACCTCGCCGCGCTGACCGCGCGGCTCGGTCCCGACATCGCCGCGGTGATGATCACCAACCCTAACACCTGCGGGCTGTTCGAACCCGACATGATCGCGATCTGCGACGCGGTCCATGCCGCCGGCGCGTACGTCTATTGCGACGGCGCCAACTTCAACGCGATCGTCGGCCGGGTGCGGCCCGGCGACCTCGGCATCGACGCGATGCACATCAACCTGCATAAGACCTTCTCGACCCCGCACGGCGGCGGCGGGCCGGGATCGGGGCCGGTAGTGTTCTCGGCCGCGCTCGCGCCGTTCGCGCCGCTGCCGTTCGTCCGCAAGGTCCGCGACAAGTACGAACTCGTCGAGGAGGCGCAGGCGCTGGCGTCGACCGACCACGATCTCAGCTTTGGGCGGATGGTCGCGTTCCACGGCCAGATGGGGATGTTCGTTCGCGCGCTGAGCTATATCCTCAGCCACGGCGCCGACGGGCTTCGGCAGGTCGCCGAGGACGCCGTCCTCAACGCCAACTATATCCTGCGCAGCCTCGAGGACGTCTTTACCGCGCCGTTCGCCGACGCGGGGCCGTGCATGCACGAGGCGCTGTTCAGCGACGATTTCCTTGAGGGCACGGGTCTCACGACGCTCGACCTCGCCAAGGCGATGATCGACGAGGGCTTTCACCCGATGACGATGTATTTCCCGCTCGTCGTCCACGGCGCGATGCTCGTCGAGCCGACCGAGACCGAGAGCAAGGCGAGCCTCGACCAGCTGATCGGTGCGCTGCGGTCGATTGCGACGCGGATGCTGAGCGAGCCGGCCGCGACGTTCAAGGAATCGCCGTTCCTCGCCCCGCGCCGCCGCCTCGACGAGACCGGTGCCGCGCGGCGGCCAGTGTTGACGTGGCGCGAGCCGGAGGCGCTGCAAGCGGCGGAGTGAGAAAAGCCGAGCCTCGCCGGTGGCCGATCGGGGCTCATTCGCGACCGCCAAGCGATTGTCCTATCTAATGCGGGCACGAGGGCGCACGGTCACCGGCAAAGGTGCCGGTCATGCAGATCACCCAATCGTCGGCGGCCAATCTACTTCTGCGTAGTTTGCCGTCCAACGACTATGCGCTCCTCGCGCCGGATCTCGTTCGCATCCCGCTTCCGGTCGGGCTCCAGCTCCACGAGGCCCACCGGACGATTACGCGGGTCTATTTCCCCGAGGACGGGCTCGTCTCGATCGTCGCGGTCACCCCGGGCGGCAAGCAATGCGAGGTCGGCGTGTTCGGACGCGAAGGCATGTCGGAAACAGCAACCGTCCTCGGCACCGACCACGCGCCCTACCAGGCCTATGTCCAGATCGCAGGAGTCGCGGCATTGAGCCTGCCGGTGTCGGCGCTGACGCGCGCCATCGACGCCAGCCCGACGTTGCGGCGGCACCTGCTCCGCTACTGCCAGGCGATGATGATCCAGCTGTCGAGTTCGATCGCGGCGGCCGGCCTGACGATCCCGCAGCGGCTCGCGCGCTGGCTGCTGATGGTGCACGACCGCGCCGCCGGCAACGAGATCGGCCTGACGCACGAATTCCTGTCGATGATGCTCAATGTCCGCCGCGGCGGCGTCACCATCGCCCTTCGCGCGCTCACCGACGCCGGGCTGATCGCGACAAGCCGCGGCGCCATCGTCGTCCGCGATCGCGCCGGTCTCGTCGCGCTCGCGGTCGACGGTTACGGCCTTGCCGAACGCGAATATACGCGGCTCATCGGCGAGCCGCTCGAACGAACCGGACCCGAGCGGGCACGCGACGTGGCGGCAGCGGCCCCCGGCAGGGCGTGATCGCGGCACGCAAGGGCAGCCGGGGCAGCGGCCGGGATTCGGGTGCCGACCGATGCGTGCATGCTCGCTTCCCCGGACGTCGGGCCATGCTATACCGCGCGGCGTGACCACCGCCCGCCGTCTCCGTACCGCCGCTATCGTTGTCGGCGTGCTCGCCCTGCTCGGTGTCGCGGCGGCGGCCGGCCTTTATGCCTGGGTGACGACCGGGCTGCCCGACGCGTCGAAACTCGCCGAGTATGCCGCGCCGCTGCCGTCGACAGTACGCGGCAACGACGGCACGGTGCTGACCAGCTTCAGCCGCGAGCGGCGGCTGTACCTCGGCTACGACGAGCTGCCGCCGCGGCTGGTGCAGGCGTATATCTCGGCCGAGGACAAGGACTTCTTCCACCACGGCGGGATCGACTTCCTCGGCATCCTGCGCGCTGCGTGGAGCAACCTCGGCTCGTCGGGGCGGCCAAAGGGGGCATCGACGATCACGCAGCAGGTGGCGAAGAACCTGCTGCTCAACGGCGAAGTCAGCTACGTCCGCAAGTTGAAGGAGGCGGTGCTGGCACGGCGGATCGAGGCGGCGTTCACCAAGCAGCAGATCCTCGAACTCTATCTCAACCAGATCTTCCTCGGGCGGAACAGCTACGGGGTCGAGGCGGCGGCGCAGTCGTACTTCGGCAAGTCGGTCGCCGACCTCGACCTCGCCGAGGACGCGTATTTGGCGATCCTGCCGAAGGCGCCGTCGACCTACTCGCCGACGGTCCATGTCGAGCGCGCATTGGCACGGCGGGCGTATGTCCTCGGCCAGATGGCGGCGAACGGGTACATCACCAAGGCCGAGGCCGATACGGCAGCCGCCCAGCCGATCGACGCGGTGGCGAACCGTGCCCCGCCGAAGCTCGATACCGGCGACTATTTCCTCGAGGATGTGCGGCGGACGCTGATCGCGCAATTCGGCGAGAAGCCCGGCGACGGGCGCAACAGCGTCTATGGCGGCGGGCTGTGGGTCCGCACCTCGCTCGACCCGAAGCTGCAGGCGGCGGCGGAGAAGGCGTTGCGCGACGGCCTGGTCCGCTACGACCGCGGCAAGGGCTGGCACGGTGCCCCTGCCCACATCGATACGGGCGACGGCTGGCCCGAGCGGCTGCAGGCGGTCCACCTCGGCACCGGCTATGCCGACTGGTATCCCGCGGTCGTGCTGGGTCGCGAGGGCGAAAATTTCCGTATCGGCTTCACCGACGGCTCGACCGGCACGCTGCTGGCGTCGAGCGCGACGAGCACGCTGAACAACGTCCCGGCGGCGCGGTTGCTCAAGACCGGCGACGTCGTTCCCGTAGCGAAGTCGGGGCGATCGTATGCCTTGCGCCAGATCCCGGCGATCTCGGGCGGCTTCGTCGCCGAAGACCCGCATTCGGGACGCG
>CAXTPH010000006.1:0-22702 GCA_964245955.1 uncultured Sphingomonadaceae bacterium
GTTCGTCGCCGCGGCGACGGTCGCTGCGCTGTTGCCCAGCGCGATCGAGCCAAGCCCGCCGGCATCGGCCGTCACGCCCGTACCCAGCCCGGTGATCGCGTTGCCGCCGATCGAGATGCCCTTTATTACGGACGGCGTCAGCTGGTACGTATTGGAAACGACGTTCGTGGCGTTGACCGTTGTTGCGTTAACCGTCGTTGCCGTGAAGGTGTCGGCCGTCGAATCGCAGGCATTGGGCGACGCCCCGAGGACGGTCGCGGCGAGCGTCAGGTTGGTGTTGGTGAATAAGGGGGTGACGCCCAGAAGCCCACCCAGCAACGGGCTAACTATGGTGTTCAACGCGCTGGTCGGCAAAGTAACGCCAGCACAGGCGCTAACAAGCGCTGCCTGCGCCGAGCCAGCAGCCAAGAGCGCGACGGATCCGGCACCGATCAGCCACGCTGCCCGGCGGGCGCGAGCAGCTACGGCCGAACGAATAGGCGCAAACAAAACAACCGACATCACACAACTCCCCGGTTACGGCGCACACGGTGCCCCGTCGTCACTCCACATCTGCCCGATAGTTCGAGTAGTGCGGGTAAACTGGATAAGTATTGTTGAAGGAGTATTAATTTTGCGGTCGTTTAGGTTATATTAAGCATTTGTACGAAATCGGACGCCTAAATGCAACCATCTGCGAAGTATAGCGTATAAGGCGGCTTGTCGCTCCTTTGTGGTTAAATACAGCTAACCATATATTCGATTTACGCTTCGTTATGATATTTGGTTGCGACTCGGGATCGCTAGAAACAGTGTTGGTCGACATATTCACGATGGTTACGAAACAATTGTGGCGAAGCGGGTCTAGCGGTCATCGATCGGGCTTCAAAATTTGCTCGACGCGAGCGGCAATCGGGCCTCGCTGGATTGACCCGCCGACGGTGACACGACACGATCGCGGTCAATAATCAGGGGAGCGGCGATGGACGTGTTGCGGACACCCGACCTGCGCTTCGACGATCTCGACGGCTACGCCTTCGCCCCGCATTACCGGACGGTGACCGCCGACGATGCGACGCCGCTGCGGATCCATTATCTCGACGAGGGACCGCGCGATGCCGCGCCCATCCTCCTGATGCACGGCGAGCCGAGCTGGTCGTATCTCTACCGCAAGTTCGTCGGCCCGCTGGTCGCGGCGGGGCATCGCGTCGTCGCCCCCGACCTCGTCGGCTTCGGCCGGTCGGACAAGCCGGCGGCGCGGACCGACTATACCTACGAGCGGCACGTCGACTGGATGTCGCAATGGCTGACCGGGATCGACCTGCGCGACATCACCCTGTTCTGCCAGGACTGGGGCGGGCTGATCGGGCTGCGCCTCGTCGCCGCGTTTCCCAACCGCTTCGCCCGGCTGGTCATCGCCAACACCGGCCTGCCGGTCGGCACCGGCTTCTCGGCGGGCTTTGACGCGTGGCTCAAGTTCAGCCAGGCGGTGCCGCAGTTCCCGGTCGGATCGATCGTCAATGGCGGCACCGAGCGGACGCTGACGCCGTCCGAGATCGCCGCCTACGATGCGCCATTCCCCGACGAGACCTACAAGGAAGGCGCACGCCAGTTCCCGACGCTCGTGCCGATCACCCCCGACCACGCTTCGGTCGCCGAGAATAAAGCGGCGTGGGAGGTGCTGGCGCGCTTCGACAAGCCGGTCCTCACCTGCTTCTCCGACAAGGATGCGGTGACGGCAGGCGGCGAGAAGGCGATCATCGCGCGGATTCCCGGCGCGGCGGGGCAGCCGCACACAATCATCAAGGACGCAGGTCATTTTCTTCAGGAAGATGCGCCCGACGAGCTGGCCACCCTGATCGATCGCTTCGTCGAGGCAACCGCCTGACCCGGCTTGTCTTTGCCGCGGCGCTTGCCGATGATGCGGCATGATCCGTTTCAGGCCTGAGCGCCGCGACCTGTTCCGTTCGGGCCTGCTGCTCGGCGCGGCGGCGCTGATCCCCGGGGCCGCTTTCGCCGACATCGACACCGGCGACCTTGCGTCGATGACCGGCGACATCCGGCCGATCGGCCCCGCCGAACGCGCTGCCCGGCTCGATGCGGCGCGCGCGCTGATGGCGGCGTACGGCATCGCCGCGATCGTTGTCGAGCCCGGCGCGTCGATGGTCTATTTCACCGGCGTCGAATGGCACCGCAGCGAGCGCCTCACGCTGGCGATCATTCCGGCGGTCGGCGAGCCGGTGATCGTCACTCCGTTCTTCGAAGAGCCGTCAGTCCGCCAGACCCTCGGCATCAAGGCCGAGGTCCGCGTCTGGCAGGAGGACGAGAGCCCAATCGAGCTCGCCGCGAACGCGCTGCGGGCGAGCGGGGCGACGCGCGGCACGATCGGGATCGAGGAGACGGTCCGCTTCTTCGCCAGCGACGGGCTGGCCAGATTGCTGCCCGAGGCCCGGATCGTCTCGGCGAACCCGGTCGTCCGCGGCTGCCGCATGCGCAAGACCGACGCCGAGCTCGCGTTGATGCAAAAGGCGTCGGACATCACCATCGCCGCCTATCGCTGGACGTGGCCGCGCGTCCGCGAAGGCATGACCCCGGGCGAGATCGGCGCGCTGATGAACGCCGCGACGGCCAAGCTCGGCGGCACCCCCGAATTCGCGCTCGTCCTGCTCGGCGAGGCGGCGGCCTACCCGCACGGGTCGCGCAAGCCGCAGCGGGTGCGCGCGGACGAGGTCGTGCTGATGGACTGCGGTTGCACCGTCGATGGCTATCAGTCCGACATTTCGCGGACCTTCGTGCCGGGGCGCGCCCCCGACGCGGTACGGCGCGTATGGGATACCGTCGCGCGCGGCCAGCAGATCGCCTTCGCCGCGGCGAAGCTCAGCGCGCCGGCGGGGAGCGTCGACGATGCGGTGCGCGCGTTCTACACCGCGCAAGGGTTCGGTCCCGGCTACCGCCTGCCGGGCCTGTCGCACCGCACCGGCCATGGCATCGGCCTCGACGGGCACGAGCCGGTTAATCTTGTCCACGGCGAGGCGACCCCGCTCGGCGCGGGCATGTGCTTCTCGAACGAGCCGGGACTCTACCTGCCGGGCCAGTTCGGCGTCCGGCTCGAGGATTGTTTCCATTTGACCGCGACCGGCCCGCGCTGGTTCTCGACCCCGCCGCCGTCGCTCGACCGGCCGTTCGACTGAAGGATCCGACATGATCGTGCTTGGCCTGATGGCGGCGCTCGCGGCGTCGCCGATTTCCGCCGACCGTATCCGCGACGATGTCAAAGCGCTGTCGTCCGACGCCTTTGGCGGGCGCGGTCCCGGCGAGGCGGGCGAGGCGACGACGATCGCCTATCTCGTCAAATCCTTCGCCGCTGCCGGGCTCGAACCCGGGGGCGAGGCGGGCGGCTGGGTGCAGAACGTCCCGCTCGTCCGGCTCGACCGCGCGCCCGGCGCGACGATGGTCCTCGCCGCGAAGGGCAGCGACCGTGCGCTCGTCCTTGGCCGCGATGCCGCCCTGTCGCTGCGCAACGCCGGCGCAACCTCGGTGGCTGCCGCGCCGCTGGTCTTCGCCGGGTTCGGGATCGTCGACCCGGCGAAGGGGTGGGACGCCTATGCCGGGGTCGACATGGTGGGCAAGATCGCCGTGCTCCTCGCCAACGACCCCGACTTCGAGGGCGGCCGCGACCTCGGCTTCGAAGGCCGGCGGATGGTCTATGCCGGTCGCGTCGGCGCGAAGATCGAGGCGGCGGCGAAGGCGGGCGCGATCGGCGCGCTGATCATCCACGAGGACGCGGCGGCGAGCTATCCATTCGCGCAGGTCGGCAGCGGCGACGCGCTGCCCGCGTTCGCCTTCGCCCCGCTGGCGCCGTCAGCACTCAAGTTGAGCGGCTGGCTGCGCGGCGACGTTGCCGCCGACCTGCTCCGCCGCCACGGCCTGGCGCTCGACGCGCTCAAGGCCCGCGCGCGCGCGCCGAGCTTCCGCGCCTTTGCGCTCGACGGCAGCACGCTGTCGGTTGCCGGCGCCATCGCCGCGACGCCGGTCGTCAGTCATAATGTCGTCGTCAAGCTGACCGGTGCGTCGCGCCCCGGCGAGGTCGTCGTCTACGGCGCGCACTGGGACGCCAACGGCCACAATGGGCCGGTCGCGGGCGACGGCATCCGCAACGGCGCGGTCGACAACGCCACCGGCACCGCCGAGCTGCTCGAGGTTGCCCGCTCCTTCGCGCATGGCCCGCGACCAGCGCGAACGGTCGTCTTCGCCGCGTGGACCGCCGAGGAGAAGGGGCTGCTCGGTTCGGACTATTACGCCGCGCACCCGCTCTATCCGCTGGCAACGACCGCGCTGATGATCAATCTCGACCCGCACGTCGTCCTGCCCGCGGCGCGCGACATCGAGCTGATCGGCGGCGGACGGACCCCGGTCGAGGCCGACCTGCGCCGCATCGCTGCCACGCGCGGGCTGCGGGTCGACGACGAGCCCGCGACCGAGGCGGGGTGGTACTTCCGTTCGGACCAATATTCGTTCGCCCGGCGCGGCGTGCCGGCGATCACCTTCCGCGCCGGACGCGACCTCGTCGACGGCGGGCTCGCCGCGGGTGTGCCGCTCGTCGCGGACTATAATGCCAAGCGCTATCATCAGCCGAGTGACGCGTTCGATCCCGCGTGGACCTTCGCCGGAACCGCGCAGGAGGCGGGCGTCGCCTATGCGCTCGGGGCCGAGGTCGCCGGCGGCACGACCTGGCCCGGCTGGAACCCCGGCAACGAATATGCCCCCGTGCGCGCGGCGACCGCCGCCGCGCGCGGTGGTAACTAGCGGCGCGGCGCAGCAGCCAACTGTTCGGGGCCGGTCGACCCCGATGAGTTCGTTGGCGAGGGACCGGCGCGTCTTCGCCGTAATCAGCCCACAGGCGCGAACGGGTGCGGGATGGCGATGACGCGGGACACGACGATTCGTCTTGGCACCTCGGTCCGCCGCCCCTAGTGTGACATTATATCGTTACACGGAGCGTTGAGGTGCGTCTGACTTTCCTGCTGCTTGCGGCATCCTGCGCTCCCGCCGCTGCTTTGGCCGACGCGCCGCCCGCGGCACCGACCGACGAGATCGTCGTCACCGCGCGCAAGCTCGACGCCGCGCGCGACGCGATCCTGCCGAGCCTCGGCGCGAGCAACTACAGCTTCGACCGCACGACGATCGACGCGCAGCCCGGCGGGCAGGACCGCGGCATCGCGCAGCTGCTCCAGCAGGCGCCCGGGGTGAGCCAGGACAGCGACGACGAAATCCACGTCCGCAACGAACACGGCAATGTCCAGTACCGGCTCAACGGCGTGATCATTCCCGAAAGCATTGCCGGCTTCGGCCAGACGATCGACACGCGCATCGCCCAGTCGGTATCGCTGCTCACCGGCACGCTGCCGGCGCAATATGGCTATCGCACCGCCGGCGTCGTCAACATCGCGACCCAATCTGGCGCGTTCGACCTCGACGGCGACGTCGATCTCTACGGCGGGTCGAATGGCCGGATCGAGCCGAGCTTCACGCTCAAGAACTCGAGCGGAGGCCTCAACTACTTCGTTTCCGCCAGCTATCTGCGCGACGACCTCGGCATCGAGAACCCGACCCGGGCGCGGAGCGCGATCCACGACCGCACCGAGCAGTATCGCGGCTTCGCCTATGTCTCGCAGATCCTGTCCGACACCAGTCGGCTCAGCGCCTTCGGCGGCACCGCGATCGGCAAGTTCCAGATCCCCAACAATCCCGGCCAGGTCGGGGCGTATCAGTTGAACGGCCGTACGACCTTCGACTCGTCGGCGCTCGACCAGAACCAGCGCGAGGTGACGCATTACGGCGTGGTGTCGTACCAGTATTCGGGCGACACGCTGAACGTCCTCGTCGCGCCGTTCGTCCGCTATTCGCGGACGAGCTTCGCGCCCGATCCGGCGGGCGGCGACATTATCTTCAACGGGTTTTCCGACCGTTCGCGGCTGTCGAGCCTCGTCTACGGCGTCCAGACCGATGCGAGCGACCAGCTGTCGGAGGCGCATACGCTGCGCGGCGGGCTGTTCTTCCAGAACGAGCGGACGCGGTCGAACGTGACCTCGCTCGTCCTGCCGACCGATGCGCTCGGCAACCAGACCGGCGACACCGCCTTGCCCATCACCGTTGCCGGCGGCAAGACCGGGCAGCTCTACGGCGTCTATCTCCAGGACGAATGGACGATCAGCCCCGAGCTGACACTCAATTTCGGCGCGCGCTTCGATGCCGTCGCTGCCTTCACGACCGAGAACCAGCTAAGCCCGCGGATCAACCTCGTTTACGCGCCGACCAAGGCGACGACCTTCCACGCCGGCTATGCCCGCGACTTCACCCCGCCGCCGCAGGAGCTGATCGGCACGACGACGGTGGCGCAGTTCAACGGCACGACCAAACAGGCCGAAGGGGCGCTGGCGTCTCCGGTCAGGGCAGAGCGTGAGCATTATTTCGACGTCGGCGTCCTGCAGACCGTCGTGCCCGGCCTGACGATCGGGCTCGACGGCTATTACAAGCTCAAGACCAACCTGCTCGACGAGGGCCAGTTCGGCGAGTCGTTGGTGCTGTCGCCGTTCAACTATGCGCGCGGCTATTCGTGGGGCATCGAACTGACGACGACGTACAAGCGCGGGGCGCTGTCGCTTTATGGCAATGCCACGCGCGGGCAGGAGAAGGGCAAGAACATCGTCTCGAGCCAGTTCTTCTTTGCGGCCCCCGAACTGGCGTACATCCAGAACCATTATATCTTCACCGACCATTCGCAGAACTGGAGCGCGTCGGGCGGCGTGTCGTATGCCTTTACCGACAGCATCGGCCGGCTGACCCCGTCGGCGGATTTCATCTACGGCGACGGGCTGCGCGCCGGCGACCCAGCGGGCATCGTCCCCAACGGCGGCAAGCTGCCGGCGTATGTCCAGGTCAATTTCGGCGTCAGCCAGTCGATCGACGCGGTCCACGGCCTGTCGGTCCGCTTCGACGTGACTAACGTCACCGACCGCAGCTACGCGATCCGCGACGGGTCGGGCGTCGGGGTCGGGGCGCCGCAGTTCGGCGCGCGCCGGGCGTTTTTCGGCGGGGTCCGGGCGGCGTTCTAGGATCGGAAGGTGACACAAGTTCACGAGACGACCCGGTTTTCGAGCAAAATTCACGATCGCCCTTGCGCCGAACTTCGTGGCGCGGGTGAACCCGTAGCGGCGTCCAACGATGAGAAAGAGCATGGTGCCGGCCAAGCCGGCGGCAGCGCCCAGTCTAACCCATCACTAGCCCTGTAGGACAGCTCCGCCGCGCGACCCGCGGGGATTGCCAGCCGCGCGCGCGCCCGCCTATGTTTTCCGACCGAACCGATGGGAAAACCGTGATCCGAACCCTGCTCGCCGCTTCCGCCATCGCCACGCTCGGCACCGCCGCCGCGCGCGCCGCGGACCCCGATCCGTATCTCTGGCTCGAGAGCGTCGACTCGCCGCGCGCGATGGCGTGGGTCAACGCGCGCAACGCCTATTCGACCGGGGTGCTCGAGGCCGACGCGCGCTACAAGACGCTCTACGACGAGGCGCTGGCGATCGCCGGGGCAAAGGACCGCATCCCGCAGCCGAGCTTCACCCACGGCGCGATCTATAACTTCTGGCAGGACCCGGAGCATCTGCGCGGCATCTGGCGCAAGACGAGCCTCGCCAGCTACCGCACCGCCACGCCCGACTGGACCACGGTCCTCGACATCGACGCTTTGGGCAAGGCCGAGGGCAAGAGCTGGGTGTGGAAGGGCGCGAACTGCCTCGAGCCCGAGCAGAAGCGCTGCCTGATCTCACTCTCCGACGGCGGCGAGGACGCGGTCGTCGTCCGTGAATTCGATCTCGACACCGGCAAGTTCCTCGACGGTGGCTTCAGCCTGCCGCGCGGCAAACACCGATTGGCGTGGGAGGATGTCGACCATCTGCTCGTCGCCAGCGAATGGACCCCCGGCGATCTGACGGCGTCGGGCTATCCGTACATCGTCAAGCGCCTGACCCGCGGCCAGCCGCTGGCGGCGGCGGTCGAAATCTATCGCGGCAGCAAGACCGATGGCGGCTACGGCGTCAGCCCCAAGGTCGTGCGCGACGGCGCGGGTCGTCAGCTTGCGGTGATCGAGCGCCCGCTCGATACCTTCCACCACGACACCTTCGTCGTCGATGCCGGAACGCAGCGGCTGGCGATCCCGGCCAAGGCCGACGTCGTCGGGCTCGTCGCCGGACGGGTGATCGTCAAGCTCGACGAGGCGTGGACCGCGGGCGGCGCGACGCTGCCGTCGGGGTCGGTGGCGGCGCTCGATCTCGCTGCGGTCAAGGCGCACCCCGGCACCCTCACGCCGCGTCTGGTCTGGTCGCCCGGCCCGCGCGACGCGTTCAACGACATCGCCGTGACCCGCGACAAGCTGCTCATCGCGACGCTCGACAAGGTCCGCGGGCGGGCGTTCGTCTACTCCCCCGTCAAGGGCGGCGGCTGGAGCCAGGCGAAGCTCGACCTGCCCGACAATCTCGCGGTCGACTTCGGCGAGGCCGATCTCGCGTCGAACCGCGCCTTCGTCCACGCCAGCGGCTTTTTGACCCCGTCGTCCCTCGCGCTCGCCGATGCCGGGGCGGGCACGCTGGCGACGGTCAAGAGCCAGCTGCCCAAGTTCGACGCGAGCGCCGACGTCGTCGAGCAGCTCGAGGCGACTTCGACCGACGGGACCAAGATCCCGTACTTCGTCATCCACCGCAAGGACATCAAGTACGACGGTACGACCCCGACCCTGCTGTACGCCTATGGCGGCTTTCAGGTCAGCATGACCCCCAGCTATTCGGGCGCGATCGGCAAGCTGTGGCTCGAGCGCGGCGGGGCCTATGTCCTCGCCAACATCCGCGGCGGCGGCGAATTCGGCCCGGCGTGGCACGAGGCCGGCCTCGGCGTGAAGCGCCAGATCATCTACGACGACTTCGCGAGCGTCGCGCGCGACCTGACCGCGCGGAAGATCACCTCGCCCCGCCGCCTCGGCATCGAGGGCGGGTCGAACGGCGGGCTGCTGATGGGGGTGCAGTTCACCCAGCACCCCGAGCTATGGAACGCGGTCGTCATCCAGGTGCCGCTGCTCGACATGATCCGCATCGGCAAGATCGCCGCCGGCGCGTCGTGGCAAGGCGAATACGGCGACGTCGACGCCGACCCGGCGGTACGCGCGTTCTGGCAGAAGACCTCGCCGTACGCGAACCTGCGCACGGGCGTGAAATACCCCGAGCCGTTCATCTTCACCACGACCAAGGACGACCGCGTCGGTCCACAGCACGCGCGCAAGTTCGCCGCGCGGATGGAGGAGATGGGCTATCATTTCTTCTACTACGAGAACACCGAGGGCGGCCACGGGCAGGGGGCCGACCTCCGCCAAGCGGCGCATACCACCGCGCTGACGATGACGTATCTGCAGCGGAAGC
Organism: uncultured Sphingomonadaceae bacterium; assembly: GCA_964245955.1. Lineage (GTDB taxonomy): Bacteria > Pseudomonadota > Alphaproteobacteria > Sphingomonadales > Sphingomonadaceae > Polymorphobacter_B. Next base: position 9,444 of record CAXTPH010000006.1, read on the forward strand.
TCATGGAATAGGGCGGGCTTGCCGGGCCACCGCAAGCGCCTAGACTGACGCCGGTGGACAATGTCCGGACCTTCCTCGTCGTCGTCGACGACACGCCCGAAAGCCGGGTCGCGATGCGTTATGCCGCGCTTCGCGCCGCGCACGTCGATGCCCGCGTCACCTTGCTGCACACGATGCCGGTCACCGAGTTCATGCAGTGGGGCGGCGTCCAGGAGCTGATCGAGGCCGAGGCCAAGGCGAACGCCGAGGCGCTGCTCACCGGGGTGGCCGACGAATTGTTCGCGCTGTCGGGGCAGCGGCCCGGCATGATCGTCCGGCAGGGCGAGCCGACCGCGGCGGTGCTCGAGACCGTCGCCGCCGACCCGTCGATCCGCGCGCTGGTTCTCGGCGCGGCGCCGAAGGGTGCGCCCGGCCCGCTGGTCGCCTTCTTCGCCGGCGAGCGCGCGGGGACGCTGCCGTGCCTCGTGATGATCGTCCCCGGCGGGCTCGACGACGCGCGGCTCGCCGACCTGACGTAGCGCGCCGCGGTGCGCGCGCGCGGGTCTGACTTGATCTCCCCGCCGCCGCGCGCCACATGCGGACGCAACCCGGAGAGTCCCATGTTCATCGAGACCGAGCGCACCCCGAACCCGCAGACGCTCAAGTTCCTCCCCGGTCGCAGCGTCATGCCGTCGGGCACGATCGGCTTCACCACCCCCGAGGACGCCGCCGCGTCGCCGCTCGCGACCGCGCTGTTCGGCCTCGGAGACGTCGAGGGCGTGTTCTTCGGATCGGACTTCGTCTCGGTCAACAAGGCCGAAGGGTCGGCCGACTGGTCGTCGCTCAAGACGCAGGTGCTCGGCGTCCTCGTCGACCATTTCAGCAGCGGCGCGCCGATCATGGCGGGCGAGGCGGCGGCGACGGTGATCGACGACGACCCCGAAGACGCCGACATCGTCGCGCAGATCATCGACCTGCTCGACACGCGCATCCGGCCGCAGGTCGCGAACGATGGCGGCGACATCATCTATCGCGGCTTCAACCGCGGCATCGTCTCGCTGCAGATGCAGGGCGCGTGCTCGGGCTGCCCGTCGTCGACCGCGACGCTCAAGGGCGGGATCGAGTCGCTGCTGAAGTATTACGTCCCCGAGGTGATCGAGGTTCGCGCCGTATGATCCTCGACGGCGACGCGCTCGATACGCTGTTCCAGACGGCGCGGACCTATTCGAGCTGGGCCGACACGCCGGTCTCCGACGACCAGCTGCATGCGATCTACGACCTCGCCAAGCTCGGGCCGACCTCGGCGAACGCCTCGCCGGCGCGCCTGGTCTTCTGCCGTACGGTCGAGGCCCGTGAGACGCTCGCCGGCTGCGTCAGCGCGGCGAACGCCGGCAAGGTCCGCGCCGCGCCGGTGTCGGTCATCGTCGGCATGGACACCGAGTTTTACGAGAAGCTGCCGCAGCTGTTCCCGCACGCCGACGCGCGGGCGTGGTTCGTCGGCCAGCCCGCCCTGATCCGTGATACCGCGCTGCGCAATTCGTCGCTCCAGGGCGCGTATCTGATGCTCGCGGCGCGGTCGCTCGGGCTCGACTGCGGGCCCATGTCGGGGTTCGACAAGGCGGCGGTCGACGCGGCATTCTTCGCCGGCACGACGATCGAGACCAATTTCATCTTCGCCCTCGGCCACGGCACGCCCGACGCGCTGTTCCCGCGCTCGCCGCGGCTCGCTTTCGACGAGGCGGCGCAACTCCGCTGATGCTGCTCGTCATCGAAACCGCTTTCGCGCTGTCGGTGGCCCTGCTCGACGGACCGGAGATCGTCGCCGAGGTGCATCGCGACGTCGGGCGCGGTCACGCCGAGGCGCTGATGCCGGCGATCGCCGCGGTCGTCTGCGCGCGCGGCGGCGAGGTCACCGGGATTGCCGTCGACATTGGCCCGGGCAGTTTCACCGGTCTGCGGGTCGGCATCGCCGCTGCACGGGCACTGGGGCTGGCGTGGGACGTGCCGGTGACCGGCGTCGACTCGCTCGCGCTGATCGCAGCGGCGGCGTTCGCCGGCGACGACCGGCTCGAACAGGTGGTCGCTGTTGCCGACGCCGGGCGTGGCCAGGTCTACTGGCAGGCCTTCGACCGCGATCTCGTAGCCGCCGGAGCGGCGGCGGCGGGGGACGCCGCGACGGTCCGGCTGCCCGAAGGCATCGCCTGCGCCGGACCAGGCGCGCTGCTGGTTTCGGGAACGGTCACATTGGACACCGGTGCGCCTCGGGCGGCGCGCCTGCGGCACATCGCCCCGGCGCGCTACGCGCTGCCGCCGGTCCCGCTCTATCTGCGTGCGCCCGACGCGGTAGCCGCCGGGGTTGCGGCGTGACGCGGCTGCGCTTCGCCGATGCAGGTGACATCGGCGCGATCATGTCGGTAATGACCGCCGCGTTCGATCCACGCTACGGCGAGGCGTGGTCGGCACCGCAGGTGCTCGGCTCGTTCGCCACCGGCATCGCCTGGGCGCGCCTCGCCGAGGCCGGCGGCGTCGCGGTCGGCTTCACGCTCTGCCGCCGCGTCGGGCCCGAGGCCGAATTGCTCCTGATCGGCGTGCTGCCCGCCGCGCGCGGTAGCGGCAATGGCGCCGCGCTCCTCGCGGTCGCCCGCCGCGATGCGCAGGCGCGTGGGGCCGATTCGATCTTTCTCGAAGTCCGCGAGGACAATGCCGCGGCGCTTGCACTGTATCGCCGCGGCGGCTTTACGGTCATCGGCCGGCGGCGCGACTATTATCGCGGCCCCGGCGACACGCGGTTCGACGCGATCACCTTGCGCGCCGATCTAGCCGGCTGAGTCGATTGGCTTGTGACCTTTGCGTCACTTGCCAAACATTGGCACCGTCGCCATATGCCCGCGTGCAATCAATACAGATCAAAGGCTTACCATGACCGACCCCCGCGCGGCGCACGCCGAGTTGCTTTCGCTGACCGCCGACATCGTATCATCGCACGTCGCCAATAACACCGTTGCCGTATCCGATCTCCCGACCGTCATCGCCAATGTCTATTCGTCGCTGGCCGGCCTTGGCGGCGCGGCACCGGTCGAGACGCCCAAGCTCGAGCCGGCGGTGTCGGTGCGGGCTTCGGTCAAGCCCGATCACATCGTCTGCCTCGAGGACGGCAAGAAGCTGAAAATGCTCAAGCGCCACCTGATGACGCGCTACGGCATGACGCCCGATGCCTACCGCGCCAAGTGGTCGCTGCCCGCAGATTATCCGATGGTTGCGCCCGACTATGCGCAGCAGCGCCGCAGCCTCGCGATGAAGATCGGTCTCGGCACCAAGCGCAACGTCGCCGGCAAGCGCTGAGGGTAACGCCCTTGCCGCTCCGCCCGCGCGTTAATAGGGTGGCGCGGCAGCAGGACGGTGGCCGATGAGCAGCAGGATCGATATCGAAGCGCTGTGTGCAGCCAAGGGGCTGCGCATCACCGAACAGCGCCGGACAATCGCGCGTGTCCTGTCGGATGCGGTCGACCATCCCGATGTCGAGGAAGTTCACCGGCGTTCGGCGGCGATCGACCCGGGCATCTCGATCGCCACCGTCTACCGGACAGTGCGGCTGTTCGAGGAATATGGCATCCTCGAACGCCATGACTTCCAGGGCGGACGGTCGCGCTACGAGACTGCCGGCGACGAGCACCACGACCATTTGATCGATATGGAGACCGGCCGGGTCATCGAGTTCCACGATGCCGAGCTCGAGGAGCTTCAGCGCAAGATCGCGGAAAGGCTTGGATTTCGCCTCGCCGATCATCGCATGGAACTCTACGGCCTGCCGCTCGCCAAGCCGGTGTGACGGCAGCGCCGGTGCGCCAGACTCGGACGCGGCCGGTCCGCGGGCGCGGTTTCGGGCGGACCCGCGCCTTTGCCGGGATCGGCGCGGCGACAGCGGCGCTCGTTCCGTTCGAGTTGGTCATGCGGCGGATTTCGCCCAAATCGCGTCCGCGCATACCGTGGCTGTTCCATCGCGCGCTGGCGCGGTCGCTCGGCATTCATATCGTCGTGCATGGCCGGCAGGAGCGACGCGGCGGCGTGTTGTTCGTCGCCAACCATGTGAGCTGGGCCGATATTCCGGTTCTCGGCAGTCATGTCCTCGCCGCGTTCGTCGCTAAGTCCGAAGTCGCCGGCTACGGCCCGGTCGGCTGGCTGTCGACGCTCAGCCGCACGGTCTATGTCGAGCGCGAGCGGCGGCAGAAGACCGGCGAGGCGCGCAATGCGATCGCCGACCGGCTCGCCGCGGGGGAGAATGTCATTCTCTTCCCCGAAGGCACCAACAGCGACGGAGTGACGGTTTTGCCGTTCAAATCAGCGCTTTTCGCCGCAATCGAGGGCCCGGGAAGCGAGGATTTCGTCATCCAGCCGGTGGCTTTGGCCTATACCCGGCTCAACGGCATCCCGATCACCCGCGAGCGCCTGCCCGACATCGCCTGGATCGGCGAGACCGAGCTTGCGCCGCATATGCTGAGCTTCATGGCGCTGGGCAAGGTCCGGGCGGAGCTACGCTTTTTCCCGCCGGTGCGCTTATCCGACTTCGCCGACCGCAAGGCGCTCGCCCGCCATTGCCACGAGGTCATCGCCAACGGCTATCGCCGGATGATGCGCGGCGAGGCCTGACCCGCCGCCGCACCAATTCCCGCACCGCGTCGAACGTGACCGCAACATGCCCGTCACGTCCCCGCCCGCGCGATCGGTGCGGATCAGCCGGCGCGCTTCGCCGGGTCGACGCGGATCCGGACCGTCTGCCCCGAATTGCCGGGGAAGTTGGTAAACATCGCGGTGATCAGGTTCGGCACCAGCCGGGTCAGGTCGTTGGTCGTCGCGACGGTCTCGGCGCGGCCCTCGAAGACGCTGACGTTGTCGGCGACGCGGTTGATCCGCATGTCGACATAGCTGTTGTACTGCGTCACCGAATGGATGTCGGGACCGTAGCCGAGGCCACCGTAACCAAAGCCGCCGAAGCCGCCATAGCCGAAACCGCCATAACCGAAGCCGCGCCCGCCAAAGCCGCCGTAGCCGAACCCGCCATAGCCCCATGGGCCGAAGCCGCCATAGCCGTAGCCGAAGCCCGGGGTCGTCTCGATCCGCTCGCGCGGCATGCCGACGGCATAGTCGAAGTTGACCACGAGCGTCGCCGCACGCGGGTCGGCGGCGGGGCGATAGCCGACCGCCTCGAGGCGCTGCGTGACGAGGTTGGCGTAAGTAGCGAATTCGAGCCCGCCCGCCTTGCGCGCGTCGCGCGACTGGATGGTGAAGGTCTGCCCCGACGGCGCGGGCAGCGACTGGAAGCGCGCGACGCGCGCCTCGAACGGCTCGGCGCAGGCACCGACCAGCGTCAGCGCGATCAGGGGGGCGATAGCGGTGAAACGCATGGAAGCAATCCTATCAAACATGATGAACCGGTCATAAGCAGCGACGGGTGAACAAGGCGTGAACCCTGATACGCGCGCCGCGGTTCCCGTCCCTCGAAGATGGTGCGGGAACGCACACCTGCAAGCCGATCATTCGATCATGCGAAAATTGTTGGCGTTTTTTCGCGCGCGCCGCGCCCATGAACGGCCGATTTGGGTCGGGGCCGCGTCCGCTAACGCAGGAAACCGACCGCGTCGTACACCTGCGCGAGTACCGGCTCGGCGATCGCGCGGGCGCGGGCGGCACCGTCGCGCAGCACCGCGTCCAAATGCCCCGGGTCGGCGATCAGCCGGGTGTACGCGTCGTTGATCGGCGCGAGCTTCGCCACCGTCAGCTCGGCCAGCGCGGGCTTGAACGCGCCGAAGCCCTTGCCGCCATAGTCGACGAGGACCGCGTCGACGCTCATCCCCGCGAGCGCGGCGTAGATGCCGACGAGGTTCTTCGCCTCGGGCCGGCCGTCTAGCTCGGCCGCGGTCTCGGGCAGGACGTCGGCGTCGGACTTGGCGCGCTTGATCTTGGCGGCAATCGCTTCGGCGGTGTCGGTCAGGTCGATCCGGCTCGCGTCGGAGGGATCGGACTTCGACATCTTGGCGGTGCCGTCGCGGAGCGACATGACCCGCGCCGCCTCCCCCTTGGCGCCGCCGATCACCGGCAGCGGCGGCACGAGCAGCCCCTCGCCGTAGGTCGCGTTGAACTTGATCGCGATATCGCGCGCGAGTTCGAGGTGCTGCTTCTGGTCGTCGCCGACGGGCACGTGGCTGGCGCGATAGGCGAGGATGTCGGCGGCCTGGAGGACGGGATAGACGTACAGCCCGACGCTCGGCCCCTCGGCGTCCTTGCCGCGCTTCTCCTTGAACTGGATCATCCGGTCGAGCCAGCCGGTGCGGGCGATGCTCATCAGCACCCACGCCAGCTCGGCATGGACGGCGACTGCGCTCTGCGCGAACAGGATCGTCCGCGCCGGGTCGACCCCGGCGGCGAGGATGCCCGCTGTCATCGACCGTGTCGCTCCGGCAAGACCCGCCGGGTCGTGCGGCATCGTGATCGCGTGGAGGTCGACGACGCAATAGATGCACTCATAGACCGGATGCCCGCCGGTGCCGTCCTGCATCGCCACCCAGTTGCGCAGCGCGCCGAGGTAATTGCCGAGGTGGAGGTTGCCGGTCGGCTGGATGCCGGAGAAGACGCGGTTCATTTCGGGGCCCTGCGGAGCTGGCTCTTGAGGTCGGCGATCGAGAAGGCGCGCAACGCATACGCCGCCGCGACATAGGCGATGCCGCCGCCCGCGATCAACAGCGCGAGCGCAACGCCGCGTTCGAGCAGCGTCCCGGTCATCCACAGCGCGACGAGCCGGTTGGCGCCGAGCAGCACCGCCGCCATCACCGCGCTCGCCGCGACCAGCCGCCACGCGGTGCGGCGCAGCCGGTGGTCGACGCTGAAGTGCCGGCGGCGGTGGAGCGTCAGGTAGAGTAGCCCAGCATTGACCCACGCCGCGACCGCGGTCGACAGCGCGATCCCGAGGATGCCGAGCGGCCAGATCAGCGCGACGTTGCCGACGAGGTTGACCAGCATCGACGCGACCGCGATCCGCACCGGCGTCTTGGTGTCCGATCGCGCATAGAACCCCGGGGTCAGCACCTTGATCAGGACGTACGCCGGCAGGCCGAGCGAGAAGGTCGCGAGCGCGCCGGCGGTTGCGCGCGAGGCGACGGCGGTAAAGCGCCCATGTTCGAGCAGGGTATGGATGATTGGGCCGGCGCTGACGACGAGCGCGACGGCGGCGGGGAGGGTGAGGAGCAGGACGAGCTCGATCGCGCGGTTCTGCGTGTGCAGCGCCTGGGCCTCGAGCCCGCCGCTCAATTGGCGCGACAGCGTCGGCAGCAGGACCGTGCCGATGCCGATGCCGATCAGCCCGAGCGGCAGCTGGTTCAATCGGTCGGCGTAATAGAGATAGCTGATCGCGCCCTCACCAAGGAAGCGCGCGGCGAGCGCGGTCGAGATCAGCAGGTTGAACTGGACCGCGCCCGAGCCGAGCGCCGCCGGGCCGATGACGCGGAGCAGGCTGCGGACCGGCGGGGTCAGCCGCGGCCATGTCAGCCGCAAGTTCATGCCGGCGCGGTGGCATGCCCACAGCAGCCAGACGAACTGGAGGATGCCGGCGACCGTCACCGCCACCGACTGGACCCGCGCGCTGTCGACCGGGGTCGCGCCGTGGAACAGCGTCAGGCCCGCGATCAGCGCGAGATTGAGCAGGATCGGCGCGGCGGCGTTGACCCAGAAGCGCCCGATCGAATTGAGGATGCCGCCGAGCAGCGAAACCAGGCTGATCAGCAGCAGATAGGGAAAGGTGATGCGGGTGAACTCGACCGCGAGCCGGTATTTCTCCGGGGACGCATCGGGGAAGCCGCCGGTCATCGCCCACACCACCGGCCCGGCGAGCCCGACCATCAGGATGGTGAAGCCGGCGAGGAACGGCAGCAGGACCGACAGCACCTGCTCGGCGAAGGTCCGCCCGGCGACGAGATCGCCGCCGGTGCCGTCACCGCGGCCGGGGCCGAGCGTCCGGCTGAACATCGGCACGAAGGCGGCGGAGAAGGCACCCTCGGCAAACAGCGCGCGGAACAGGTTCGGCAGGCGGAAAGCGATCAGGAAACAGTCCGACGCCAGCCCTGCGCCGACGAAGCGCGCGAACAGCACGTCGCGGGCGAAGCCGAGGATGCGGCTGACCAGCGTCAGCCCGCCGATCGTGCCGGTGGCGCGGACAAGATTCATGCGCGGCGCGGCCGGGCGTTGTGAAGGAAACGCTTCTTGGCGTTTGCTGAGCAGCGCACGGACTCGTGCAAGCACGGCTGGCGGGTGTGCAGCAACCCGACCAACGGCGCGGCTTTGCCGCGACGGGCCGCCGGATCACCGCGGGACGGCGCGCGTCCGCCGACTGCTAACGAACGCAAGCGCGTTCGCTTCGCTGCCGGCTGGCCGCGCCTTGCCTCAAGCGTTGCCGGCGACCTGTCCGCCTTCGGCCAGCTGCCCCTGCTGCGCCATGTAGAGCGAGCCGAAGTCGATCGGCTCGAGCAGCAGCGGCGGGAAGCCGCCGTCGCGGGTGGCGTCGGCGACGATGCGGCGGGCGAACGGAAACAGGATCCGCGGCGCCTCGACGACGAGGAACGGCTCGAGCGTCTCCTCGGGCAGGTTCTTGAGCATGAACAGGCCGCCGTAGAGCAGGTCGACGACGAACGCGGTGGTGTCGTTGTTGTGCGCGCGCGCCTCGATCTTCAATTCGACCTCGTACAGGTCGTCGCCGGCGCGCCGCGCGTTGACGTTGACGTTGATCTCGATTCGCGGCTGCGTCTCCATCTGCAGCGACGCCGGCGCGTTCGGGTTCTCGAACGAGAAATCCTTGACGTACTGGGTCAGGATGCTGACCTGCGGCTGCGCCATCGCGGCGGCGTCGACCCCGTTGCCGGGCGCGTCGAAATCGGTCACGTCGGTCTCGTCGACCATGGCTTGTCTCTCACCTGCGTTGAATCCGGTGCGACCCGCTATCAGGCACCAACCGGGGGCGCAAGCGTTGGTACCGGTGGTTGCACGCCCGTTTCGTGCGCCTATGTCACACCGATGGACCCGTGGCGCGCGCTTCGCTATGGTCCGCCCTGTTACCTGAGGCGAGAACTATGTCGGACAGCGGTACCTGGATCGAGATCGTGCTGCTGGCCATGCTCGCCGGCTTCATCGGCTTGCGGCTCGTCAGCGTGCTCGGCAAACGCACCGGCAGCGAGAAGCCGGTCGGCGACAGCTTCCGTCCCGGCGCGCCGGCGATCGTCCCGGCGTCCGCGTCGCGGGTCGAGGCCCCGGCGCGGCGGCTGATCACCGTGCCCGCCGGAACCGAAGCGGGCCTTGCGCCCGCGCTCCAGGCGGTTGCCGATGCCGATCCGAGCTTCGAGCCCGAGAAGTTCGTCACCGGCGCGCAGGCCGCGTACCGCATGATCCTCGAAGCCTATTGGGCGGGCGACGCCGCGGCGATGGACGGCCTCGTTTCGGACGAGGTCGCGACGCATTTCCGCCGCGCGATCGACCAGCGTGGCGGCACTCCGCTGGCGAACAAGCTCGTCCGCATCGATGCCGCGGCGATCACCGCGGCGCAGATGGTCGGCCAGATGGCCGAGGTCACCGTCCGCTTCGACGCCGACCTTGTTGCCGAGGGATCGACCGCCGATGCCGAGACCCACGATGTCTGGACGTTCAGCCGCCATGTCGGCACCTACGATCCGGCGTGGCTGCTGATCGCCACCGACGTCCACTAGGTCGGTGACGTCGCGTTGGGCGGTCGCCGTCCTCGCCGGGCTCGTGCTCGCCGGGTGCGCGGGCGGACCGAAGCTGGCCGCGCCGCCGCCGGTTGGCGCTAAGGCCGACACCTCTCACCCGACAATCAGGCCGGCCGCGCCGCTCGCCGGCCGTCCCAGCTTCGCCAGCGCCGATCTCGCCCCCGCGCTCGCCGCCTTCCGCCGCTCGTGCCCGGCGCTGCTCAAACGGACCGATGTGAGCGGGCTGACCCAGCCGGGTGACTGGACCGCCGTCTGCGCCGCCGCCGCGACCGCGACCGATCCGCGCGGGTTCTTCGCCACCGCGTTCCGAACCGTGACGCTGGGCGATGGCCGCGGGCTCGACACCGGCTATTTCGAACCCGAGCTTGCGGGCTCGCGGACGCCCGCGCCCGGCTTCGCGGTCCCGCTCTACCGGCGGCCGCCCGACCTGATCGACCTCGACCTTGGCGCGTTCGACGCGGCGCTGACCGGCAAGCACGTCCGCGGGCGGATCGCGGGTAAGGGGTTCGTGCCATATTATGACCGCGGAGAAATCGACGACGGTGCGCTCACCGGGCGCGGGCTCGAGCTCGCTTGGGCGGCCGATCCGTACGACGCCTTCTTCCTCGAAATCCAGGGGTCGGGGCGGCTGCGGCTGCCCGATGGCCAAGTCCTCCGCGTTGGGTACGACGCCCAGAACGGCCACGCTTATACCGCGATCGGCAAATTACTCCGCGACCGCGGCGCCCTCGCTCCCGGGCAGGCGACGATGGACGGCATCATCGGCTGGATGCGCGCCCACCCCGCCGAGGGCCGCGACCTGATGCGCGCCAACCGCAGCTACGTCTTTTTCCGCGTCCTGACGACCCCGCCCGACCTCGGCCCGACCGGCGCGATCGGCGTGCCGCTGACGCCGCGCGCGAGCGTGGCCGCCGACCCGAAGTCCGTGCCGCTCGGCGCGCCCGTCTGGCTCGACACGACGGTCGACGGCGCGGCGTTCCAGCATGTCGTCATCGCGCAGGACACCGGCGGCGCGATCAAGGGGCCGAACCGGCTCGACATCTTCTGGGGCGCGGGCGCGGCAGCACGGGCGACCGCGGGCGGGCTGTCGGCGACCGGCAGCGTGACGCTGCTGCTGCCCCCCGCCGCCGCCGAACGGTTGGTCCGTGGCGCGCCGTCTGCACCCTGACGAAACCGCGCTGTGGGCGCGGGTCGCGGCGTCGGTCCGCCCGCTGCCCGGGCGCGCCCGTCCGGTCGTCGGTCCCGCCCCGCGCGTCATCGTCGACCAGCCGTCCGCGCGCCCCGAGCCGCCGAAACGCGCGCCCGCCGCGAACCGGATCGCGGTCGATGCGGCGACGCTTGACGGTGGCTGGGACCGCAAGATGCGGACCGGGCGGCTGTCGCCCGACCTGACGCTCGATCTCCACGGCTATACCCGCGACCGCGCGCACGCGCTGCTGGTCCGGGTGATCGGCGACGCGGCGATCGGCGGCGCGCGCGTGCTGCTCGTCATCACCGGCAAGGGGGCGCGCGAGTCCGACGACAGCGACCGTCCGCGCGGGGTCATCCGCGCGAGTCTGCGCGATTGGCTCCAGTCGGCCGAACTGCGTCCCTATATCGCCGCGCTGCGCCCGGCCCACCCGCGCCACGGCGGCGGCGGCGCGTGGTACGTCATCCTGCGGCGGTAGCGACCCGCAGGCGCATTAGCCCCCACAACGCCGATGAGGTCAGCCGGAACAGTGCCCCGTTCGGCCGCAACGCGACCGCGCGCAGCAGCATCCGCACGCCATTGTCGATATGGTGCCGACGGTAGAGCCGCAGCGCGCGGATCCCGTAGGCGCGGGTATAGCGGTGGTGGTAACGCGCGGTGCGGTCGCCCGGCAGGACGTTCGCCGCGAACCAGGCCCAACCGAGCTCGTCGTCGTCGGCCTCGCTGAAGCGCGTCGCGGCGACCTTGAGCCGGGTGCGCAGCGGCACCGGCGCGGTCGCCTGGTAGCGGGCGAAGTGCGTCGCGAACAACCGGTAATGCGCGAACTCGTCGGCGGCGATCCGCGCGGCGATCGCCTGCAGGACCGGCTCGGCGGCGGCATCCTTGATCGCCGAGTAGAACGACGAAGTGCCGGTCTCGACGACCTGCCGCGCGACGAGCTCGCCGCAGCGCGAGCCGCGGATCGACTGCTCGACCCCCTGCGGAATCCGGAACCCGGCGCGGAAATCGGCGAGCGCGCGGGCGAAGTCGAAGCCGGGATCGGCGAGTTCGGCCCAGCGCCCGAGCACCGCGCCGTGCTGGCGCTCCTCGACGCCCCAGCGCTCGATCGCGATTAGGAACGCCGCGTCGCCGGAGAAGACGCCGTTCAGATACGCGACATAGTCGGCGGCGTTCGCCTCGACCAGCGCCGCGGTCTTGACCACGCTGAGCAGGTCGGCGTCGACGGCACGCGGATCGAAGCGCGCCCAGGGGATATCGTCGAGGGTCCAGCTGGTCATTACAGCGTCAATAGCAAAGTCGCGCGGAAGTTGCCATTAACCCGATGGTCACGCGACGCGCGCCCGCATCGTGCCTCAGTTGACCGCAACCGCCTGCATCGCCTCGAGCCGGGCGATGCGCTTTTCGGCTGCCGCGGTGTCGGTCTCGCCGGTCGCGGTACGAAGCGCGTCGCGCGCGGCGGCGAGGTCGCGCGCCGCCCCTTCGACGTCGAGCTCGCCGACCGGGATCGCGCTTTCGGCGAGGATTGTCAGCCCGTCCGGCCCGACCTCGGCGAAACCGCCGTCGATGAAGATGCGCTCGGGCGTATCGTTCATCGAATTCGGGAATACCTGGATCGCGCCGGGGCGGATCGTCGACACGAGCGGAGCATGGCCGGGAAGGACGCCGAAGTCACCCTCGGTCCCCGGCACGACGACCATATACACCTCGCCCGAGCGCAGCAGCTTCTCGGGCGAGACGAGTTCGAAGTGCAGCGTTTCGGCCATTATGCCGCATCCTGCGCCAGTCGCTCGCCCTTCTTGACCGCGTCTTCGATCGTGCCGACGAGGTAGAAGGCGGCTTCGGGGAGGTGGTCGTATTCACCCGCGACGATCGCCTTGAAGCCCTTGATCGTGTCTTCGATCGCGACGAACACGCCCGGCGTGCCGGTGAAGATCTCGGCGACGTGGAACGGCTGGCTGAGGAAGCGTTGGACCTTGCGCGCGCGGGCGACGGTCAGCTTGTCTTCCTCCGACAGCTCGTCCATGCCGAGAATGGCGATGATGTCCTGCAGCGACTTGTACTTCTGCAGCACTTCCTGGACCGAGCGCGCGACGGCGTAATGCTCCTCGCCGACGGTCCGCGGCTCGAGGACGCGGCTGGTCGAATCGAGCGGGTCGACGGCGGGGTAGATGCCGAGCTCGGCGATCGACCGGCTCAGCGTCGTCGTCGCGTCCAAGTGCGCGAACGACGTCGCCGGGGCCGGGTCGGTCAGGTCGTCGGCGGGGACGTAGATCGCCTGGATCGAGGTGATCGACCCCTTGTTGGTCGAGGTGATCCGCTCCTGCAGC